>JAUMFR010000173.1:0-2552 GCA_032119755.1 Solirubrobacterales bacterium
ATCGGGGCGGACTACCCGCTCCATTCGACGAGCGCGAACTCCGTGAGTTCCGGCAGGAGGCAGCTGTCGACTTGATCTCTCGTCACGAACGCACGCTGAGACGGACAGCCAACCGGTACTCGATCTGCGCGGACGATGCGGAGGACGCCTATCAGCGAGCGCTGGAGATCCTGCTCACCAAGGCACCGCCGATCACCGGTGAGTCACTCATCCGCTGGATGCAGACCGTCACCAAGCGAGAAGCCCTGGGTGTCCGACGCCAGCGCGTCCGTTTGGTCGGGACTGCACCTCCGGGATTCGATGACACCGAGGCCTATGACCCATTCGAGGCGATTGCCTTCGAAGGTCCTCAACCCGATGAGCGGGCCGAGCGGGCCGAGCGGGTTCGTCGCAGTAGCGAGGCCCTGAGGGCGTTGAAGCCCCAGGAGGTACGCGCCCTGATCCTCAAAGCGGAGGGTTACTCCTACAGGGAGATTCAGGAGATCACCGGCTGGACCTACACCAAGGTGAATCGATGCATGGCGGAGGGCCGCAAGCGCTTTCTGGGTGTGTTCGCCGACATCGAATCCGGCGAGCGTTGTCAGCGGTGGGAAGAGGGACTCTCCAGGGTCGCCGACTGCGAACCGGATGGGGGCGAGCTGAACGAGGTCCGTATCCATCTGCGCACGTGTGCGATCTGCCGGGCCCGTCTGCGTGAGTACCGCCGCGTTCCGGGACGGGTTCTCGGGTCGGGTCTTCCGCTTCCCTTGCTCGGTGCGGTCGATTGGCTCGATTCGAGGGGCTCTTTGGCCCTGGACAGCTTCAAGTCCTCGACGGCTCCCCTCTCGAGGGCTCTCGATACGGCCAGCGAGAAGGCAGTGTCTCTGGCTCTGACCGGTGGCACGAGAGGCGCCGGGTCGACCGCGCTTGCGAAGCTGCTCGCTGTTTGCGGAATGGCCGCCGCGGGCAGCGCTGCTTGCGTTATCTCGGGAGTGATTCCTCAGCCGCCACCGAGTGCGGCCCAGGTTCGCGATGCCGATCCGGCCCCGTCCGTTCCTGCGAGCCAGCCACCCTCGAGTGCAGATGCCGACCAACCCGATAGCGCCGTCGAGGCAAGCGCCCAGCCCGTAACCCCGGTCGAGCAGTCGACCGATCAGTTCTCTTTCGAGACACCCTCGCCAACCGGAGCTGTATCCGCGATCAAGCCGCAACCCGGGGAACCGGCCCAAGCCAACCCGCAGTTTGGATTCGAGCAGTAGCCCAGTCAACCCAGAGAGGACCCCCGAAATGAGTCAATTCAAGATCCGTCCACTTACCTTCTGGCTGTTTGCAACTGCAGCAATAGGCCTGATCATGTCGATTCCGGGTCAGGCTTCGGCAGGGCAGTTCACAGTTGCAATGTGCGGCGATCAGTCTGTCGCTTCCCACTCCTTCAAGTTCGATCGGAACTCGGCTCGCTTCCGCTCATCTGCTGCGTGCGGTAGTTCCAACTCTGCCGGGCTGAAGCTCCAGGTCGAGGCAGGTAAGACATCGGGTTCGCGATGGGGAAGGTGGAGGACCGCGTCCCCCTCGTCGTTGCTTCCGATAGTCGGCTGGTCGCTGCGGGCCCACATTCAGGATTCCGATGGGGTGATCGGGAGGATCTGCTTCGAGCGTACGAGTGTCGAAACTCGGTGCTTTGGAGATGACACGAATGGCTCGTACCGTCTCCACGGTGCGGTGGCTGCAGATGGCGAGGCGATTTCGCTCCGGCTTGGGTGCTTCTTGGACAAAGGCTGCAACGGGGGAAAGAACGCACATGTGTTTGCCCGCAACATGGTGCTGACGATCGCCGATCGCACAGCACCGAAGATTCAGTTGTCGGGGCCTCTGATGTCGGATGGCTTGAAAGCTGGTGAAACTTTCGTACGCGCTGATGCAGCAGACGGAGAGTCGGGTGTGCATCAGGTAGAGGTTCTGGTGAATGGTGTGGTGGTCGAGTCGCGCACTGGTTCGGGCTGTCTCGAGCCTCGGGCTGGAACTTTCACGGGGTATTCGCCATGCCCGAAGGAGTCCGACGAGACGGTTGCATTGGACACCGAGGCGGCGCCCTTCGTAGATGGCGCCAACCGGGTCGAGGTGTGTGCCTCGGATGTCTCGTCGGCTGGGCTCGCTGAGGCCAATCTCACCTGCGAATCGACCTCGGTTCAGGTCGATAACTCATGTCCTAGTTCGTCGCTCGACGCCGCTTCGCTCAAGGCCGGGATTGGACCTGCTCTCGACCAGAGCCCTGTGATCGATTACGGGGTCTCGCCTGAGCTGACCGGAAGAGTGATCTCTTCCACCGGTTCGCCTCTCCCGGGTGCCGTGGTTTGCGTTCAGGAGAGATCGTTGGGTTCCTCGGACCGATTCCGTGAGCTCGCGGAGATGCGGAGTGGAGCCGATGGTCGGTTCGCGATGAAGCTGGGTGCAGGACCTTCGCGGGAGCTTCGATTGGTCCAGCGATCGGGCTCGGTGATCTGGGTTCGTGAGATCACCGTTCGGGTTCGCACCCGACCGGTAATCAAGTTGAGTCGTTCTCATCTCAGAGGCGG
>JAUMFR010000174.1:0-6481 GCA_032119755.1 Solirubrobacterales bacterium
GCTCGGAGGCGCTGCGGTGTGCATCCTGTTCACGGTTGTCATCGCACTCCGGCTGCAACAGAAGGTGACCGCCGGGTACGGACCCATGCGGGGATCAGTAGTCGTCATCGACGAAGTCGAGCAGGGGCAGCTCTTCTCGGACGAGACGATCGCCCGGGAGATCGCTGTGAGGCGGATACCGGTGGTGTTCATCCCGCCGGGAACCCTCCACGATCCTGGTGAGGCGCTCGGAGCCAGGGCCGCCACCGATCTGCCGGTCGGAACCTATCTCCACCAAGCTTTCCTGGATCAGCCGGGCGAAGCGGGTGGGTCCGCGATGTCGGTCTCCGGCCGTAGGCCGGTCGAGGTCAGCGTCGCTGGTGCCGGTGCGCTGACCCTGGGAGCCGATGCAGGCGGTGGCATTTCGGTGGATGTAGTGGTCTCCGGTCAGCCGGGTGTCGGTAGGGCAGGGACCGAGGTGGTTGCTCGCGGAGTACCTCTGGTGCGATTGGCGAAGCCCGTCTCTCCCGGAGAAGGCTGGAAGGCCACGGTCGCGGTGACCGGCAGGCAGGCCCTGAGATTGATTTCGGCCGAGTCCTCCGGAAGAGTGATCAGACTGCTCCCACTGCGGATGGGCTACGGCTGAGAACCTGCCTCAGGGTCAATAACCTGATTGGGATGAATCGGGCCCAAGTCGAGCACTATCTCTCAGACACCAGCCGGGAAGGCGATCCTCCTCCCGGCTCATTCTCGGGTATCGCCGGTGGAGCGCCGTGTGGGGACCTCCTGCGGATCTCGATCTTGGTGGAGCAAGGGAGAGTCTCCCGGGTGACCACCGCAGCCGAGGGTTGTGCAGTGGCCCGTGCAGCGCTGGCCGCACTCGCAGAGGCCATCGATGGAGCTGAACTCTTCGCTGTCGCCCGGACCGGAGAGGAGGATGTAATCGAGATGCTCGGAGGTCTTGCGCCGAGCCACCAACATGCCGCCGAACTCGCAGTCGACGCGCTATCCCGGGCACTCTCTCTGGCAGCAGGTTCTGGGGGGCGGCTGGTTCGCTCGGCTACCGGTCAGGATCGCCTTCTAGTCGCGCTGAGCGGGGGGGTCGACTCGGGTGTCGCGGCGATTCTCGCATCGCGCAGTGGTGCCGAGATGCTGGCAGTGACCCTGAAGCTCTGGCAAGACCCTCTCAATGATGGCGAGAGGAGTTGTTGCTCGCCCGAAGCCGTCCTGAGGGCGCGCCGTCTCGCTCACCGTCTGGGGATGCCGCACTTCACACTCGACCTGCGCGAGGAGTTCGCCTCGAAGGTCGTGACTGGATTCAACGAGGGCTATGCATCCGGTCGCACTCCCAATCCTTGCGTCAGGTGCAACGGAGAGGTTCGGATCGACGCAATGCTCGAGCTCGCCGACCGCCTCGGAGCTGATCGTCTCGTGACCGGCCACTACGCGCGGCTGGTCGATGATGGCGAGGGCAGGCTCCTGGCCCGGCCGGCTGATCGCGAGAAGGATCAGACCCACATGCTCGCCGCGCTCGATCCGCGCTCTGTCGAGCGTCTCGAGCTCCCGTTGGCGGATCTGGACAAGTCCCGGGTGAGGGAGATCGCTACGGAAGAGGACTTGCCGGTCGCAACTCAGCCCGAGAGCCAGGATCTCTGCTTCCTCGCAGGTGAGGGAAAGCTCGAGTTCCTTCGGCGACACGCTGGACTGGAGGACGAGGAAGGAGAGATAGTGACCGTGGAGGGGGAGGTGGTCGGTACACACCGTGGCTACCACCGCTTCACGGTGGGGCAGCGCCGCGGCCTCGGACTCGGCGGCGGTACTCCGATGTACGTCCTTGGCGTCGAAGCCGAGTCCAACCGAGTGGTCGTCGGACCGAGGTCATCGTTGGAGCGGACCGAGGTACTCCTGTCCGATTGCCGCCTCTATCGCGAACTCACCTCAGTCGACTCGATTCGCCTCAGGAGCCACCAGGACCCCATCCCGTGCGTCGCTGCAGATGGTTCCGAGCCCGGAGAGCTGCGTCTGTCTCTCGGTGGGGCTGCCGTAGGTGTCGCTCCGGGCCAGTCGGCAACTCTCTATTCGGGGGGTAGCGTGGTGGGACAGGGGACGATCGAGGACACAGCCGTCACGCAGGAGCCGGACGCTGTGGAGTTCGTCGCCTCGTAGCGACTTACCGGTTTGCCCGAACCTAGACTGTCGGCATGGCAATGAGCTCGGTAGAGATCCGGGAGACGTACCTCTCATATTTCCGTGAGCGAGAGCACATGCTCGTGCCCTCTGCGTCCCTGATCCCATCCTCCTATGACCCCTCGGTACTGCTCACCACCGCAGGGATGCAGCCGTTCAAGCCCTACTTCCTCGGGCGCGAGGAGCCGCCGAGCACCCGCATCTGTTCCGTGCAGCGGTGCTTCCGTACGACCGACATAGAAGAGGTGGGCAACACCGCTCGCCATTGCACCTTCTTCGAGATGCTCGGCAACTGGAGCTTCGGCGACTACTTCAAAGAGGAGACGATTCCCTGGGGGTGGGATCTCTCGGTCGAGGGCTTCGGGCTGGACCCCGACCTGATCTGGGTGACTGTCTTCGAGGGTGACGATGAATTGGGTCTCGGACCGGACGAGGAGGCGATCGAGATCTGGAGGAAGGTCGGTATCCCGGACGAGCGGATCGTCCTGCTTCCGAGATCCGAGAACTTCTGGCAGGCCGGACCGACCGGCCCGTGCGGCCCGTGCTCGGAGATGTACCTCGATCGCGGAGACGAGTTCGGCACCGAGGATGACCGCCCCGGTGGCGACAACGATCGCTTCGTCGAGTACTGGAACCACGTGTTCATGAGCTACGACTTGGGAGAGGACGGCAAGGTCACGCCGTTGCCGATGCGCAACATCGACACCGGGATGGGGCTCGAGCGCATGGCAGCGATCCTCCAGGATGTGCCGTCGGTCTTCGAGACCGATGCCCTGGTCCCGCTGGTCGAGTTGGCCGAGGATCTCTCCGGCAGACGCCGTGATGAGAGCTTCCAGGTGACCCGCGCCATGCGGGTACTCGCCGACCATTCACGTGGAACCGCGGCGTTGATCGCGGACGGAGTCGTTCCGTCGAACGAGGACCGTGGGTACGTCCTCCGGCGCATCATGCGGCGCGCTATCCAGCAGGGGCGATCGATCGGACTCGAGACGCCGTTCCTCGGCAAGTTCACCGAGCGGTCAGTGGAGATCCTCGCACCTGCATATCCCGAGATCGCTGCGGAGCGCGATCAGATCTCGCGATGGGCAGCGGATGAGGAGGAGGCGTTCGGAAAGACGCTGGATCGCGGTAGTCAGATCCTCGCGGAGATGGCCGAGCGGGCAAAGGAATCGAATACCTCGTGGGTCGATGCTTCCAACGCCTTCCTGCTCCACGACACCTACGGGTTTCCCTACGACCTGACCAAGGAGTTGCTGGCCGAAGACGGATTGTCGGTGGATGACCAGGGATTCGAGGAGTTGATGGACGAGCAGCGAGCGCGGGCACGGATGGGTACAGCCACGGCCCACGGGTCCGAGGACCATCACGGGCGAGTACAGGACTTCGCGCGCATAGCCGCCCCTACCGAGTTCGTCGGTTACGAACGCCTGAAGGGTGAGACCAGCATCACCGCAGCCGAGGCCGATGATGACCGGCACCTCGTCAAACTCGAACAGAGCCCCTTCTACGCCGAAGGAGGAGGTCAGGTGGCCGACTCGGGGGTAGTGAGGTGGAACGGGGGTGAGGCGATCGTCCACGACGTCTACCGATTGGGCGACGATCAGGCCTTGAGCGTCGAACTGAGTCCGGGCGCAGGTCTCGAGTCGGGGACGCGGGTCGAGGTAGAGGTGGCGAGACCGACCCGTCACGCAACGATGCGCAACCACACGGCAACCCACCTTCTTCATGCGGCGCTCAGGGAGCGACTCGGTGATCACGTTCGTCAGGCAGGGTCGTCGGTGCGACCCGACAAGTTGCGTTTCGACTTCACCCACTCTCAGGCGCTCAGTGAGGAGGATGTAGCCGCAATCGAAGAACGGGTCACTGGCTGGATCAGCGACAGTCTGCCGGTCCGCGCCCTCCAGATGTCACGCTCGACAGCGGAGGAGCTGGGTGCCATGGCGCTGTTCGGTGAGAAATACGGAGACTGGGTTCGTGTGGTCGAAGTGGAAGATGTATCCCGTGAGCTCTGCGGAGGTACTCACGTCGCCAACACCGCAGAGATCGGGGTCTTCAAGATCTCGTCCGAATCTTCCTCTGCAGCGAATGTGCGGAGGATCGAAGCCTTCACCGGTCCTGCTGCGGTCGACTGGTACCGAGAGCGGAGCGAGGAGATGGAGCGCGCGAGGGATCTCCTCGGCGGTAGCGGACACGATCTCGTCGGCTCCGCAAGGAGGGCGGCCGATCGTCTCGCTGAATTCGAGAAGCAGGCTGAGAGCGCGAACTCCGAACGAGCCGGTGAGGTCGCTGATTCCTTGGCAGAGGGGGCCGAGCGGATCGGCGGAACCCCGGTCGTGATCGCAGAGGCGGACGGCAATCCGAAGGAGTTACTCGATCTGGCTGATCGCATACGCCAGAAGGCAGGGGATGCCGCGGTAGTCCTCGGTGGAGCCGACGGCGAGAAGGCCTCACTCGCAGCAGTTTTCGGGGAAGCGGCGATCTCGGCCGGCCTGTCGGCCAAGGAACTGATCGGTGACTGTGCTGGCTTCATAGACGGGGGCGGCGGGGGGCGTGACAACGCTGCCCAGGCTGGCGGCAGATCCCCCGAAGGGGTGCCGGATGCGCTGGCTGCAGCCCGTTCGGCCATCGAGCAGAAGCTCTCGTGACCGATCCATACTTGCAGGCGACACGCCCCGCGAGGTGGAAGACTCAAGGGGTGCGAGTTCTCGCCCTCGACCACGGCACCGTCAGGTGCGGCTGCGCGATCAGCGATCCGACCGGAGTCTTGGTGACCCCCCTCGAAGCCATCTCGCCCGAGGTGTCCATGGTCGAGGGACTCGTGAGGGAGCACGGCGTGGAGTTGGTGGTCGTCGGGCTGCCGAAGAATCTTTCTGGAGAAGAGGGTGAGCAGGCAGCCATCGCACGCGCGTTCTCTCATGATCTCGAGCGTCACCTGGATGTTCCGATCGAGGTCTACGACGAGCGTCTGACCACCGCGATGGCCGATCGGAGTGGACGAGAGGGCGCCACCTCGGATCGTGATTCGCTTGCCGCTGCACACCTGCTCGAAGGTTGGCTGGCGTCGAGAGCGAGTGGCGGCTGATGATCTCATCTGAGCGCCGACCGCGCGAGCCAGGGGACCGGCCTCCTGGCAGGCGGAGTCCTTCTGGCGGGAGACCATCGAAGCCTCCCCGGCAGGAGGGCGCCCGAGGGGCCAGGCCGCAAAAGCGGTCGGCGCGTCCGGCTCCATCATCTCGTTCCTCCGGCAGCGGCAATCGGGTTCCACGCGGAAGTGCTCCTCCCGGTGCTCCCCGTCGCAGGCCCGCTCCTCCGCAGCCCAGCCGCGGCGCATTCGCTCGCCGGAGGGTCCTAGCCGGCCTGATCCTGTTCGCAGGCGTCCTCCTGATCTGGTTCGTGGTCGCGCTCTTCCAGCCGTTTGCAGGCGACGGCAATGGGGAAGGGAGGATCGTCGTCACGGTGCCTGAGGGCGCCAACGCATCTCAGGTTGCCCAGATCCTCTCGGACGAGGGAGTGATCTCGAGCGGGTCACTGTTCCAGTTGAGGCTGCGGCTCTCAGGTGAGAGCGGTTCGATCTTGCCGGGCCGGTATCTGATGGCTTCGGAGATGAGCTACAGCACGGCCATCGATCGCCTCACGGGCGACTCTGCGGACGGACTGATAACCCTCACGATCCCCGAGGGGCTGCCGCGATCTCAGGTTGCCCCGATCGTGTCCGATGTCGGCATCCAAGGTGACTACGCGGCCGCGACTGAATCCTTCAAGGGCTTCGATCCCGGCAAGTACGGGGCAGAGGATCCGCCGAGCCTGGAGGGGTTCTTGTTCCCGGCCACCTACGAGATGGAGCCGGGTGCGAGCGTCGATGACCTGGTCTTCCAGCAGCTCGATGCATTCCGTCAGAACCTGGCTGAGGTCGATCTGACCTACGCAAAGAAGAAGAATCTGACTCCGTACGACATCCTGATAATCGCGTCGATGATCGACCGCGAGGTCGTCGTGCCGAAGGAACGCGCTTTGGTGGCGGCTGTCATCTACAACCGGCTGCGTATCGGCGAACCGCTGGGGATCGATGCAACGACCCGCTACGAGTACGACAACTACACGGATCCTCTCACCTCTGATCAACTCGAGACGGATACGCCCTACAACACGCGGCTGAACGCCGGACTTCCTCCCACTCCGATCGGCAATCCCGGTCTCGCCTCGATGCAAGCGGCGGCGAGACCGGCAAAAGTCGACTACCTCTACTACGTCGTGGATCCGGACGGCTGTGGCACTCACTCATTCACGGCGAGCGCGGACGAGTTCAATCGGCTGG
>JAUMFR010000175.1:0-1971 GCA_032119755.1 Solirubrobacterales bacterium
CCCGTGTCTTGTCACCCAGTTCCCTCACCCACCTCTTTTCCCAACCCGACTTCCGCCTATCCCCATTGCAGGCAGTCACCCGCCCCACACCGTTCCTCCTTGCTACCACTTTCGCCGATATCGAGCACTTGCGCCGCGAACTCGCGCCTCGAGCCACGGAAATGGTAGAAGGTTCGGTGTGGGACTTGTCCACCCCCAACTTCACCACTTGGATCACAAGGGCCAATACCGCCTACGCGAGGGACATCCAGACTTGGATCATCAACAATCACAACGACCCTTGGCACGGGAGTTCAACCACCATCATCACCGCCGATGCCGTCGCAGCAGAAAGGGGCTTCGCACCCAGGGTCCTGGCTGTGGAAACATTCCCGGCCGTGGAGATCGTCCCGCTGGCAGATCTCCAGTCGAACCCATCGACCCGTCCCTGACCCTCGTTGCTGAACCCCGCTCGGCCCTCGAAAACAACCGTCTGTCACCTAAGACTCCCCCGCCACCACCGTCCGGAGCTTTGTGAGGTGGAACGGCACCTCGGTGCAGTTGATCAGAGCCTCTAACGCCATGACCACCAACCCCGATCCCAGTCCTGCCGCACCCCGGCAAGGATCGCTTCAAGGATTCCTGGAACGCGCCCGACACCTCGCCATCCGCGGATTCCACGCCTACGCCTCGTGGCTCACACGGCAGAGTTGGTGGCGGTTCACGCTCTTTTCGATCTTGCTCTTGATCATCACTGCGATCCTCTCCGAATTACCGCCGTTTTCGTGGAAGATCGAACCGTGGCCAACCGCCCAGTCCAAGAGCCACGCCGTCCCAACCGAACACGCCTCTCCTGAGACCCGAGCGATAGCTCCGAAGCTCCCCAAGCCACCAACCCCACCCGCCGCCAGCAATGGTGTCCCGTCCGCGAAGGGTTCCAACCAAGTCCGGAATACCTTGGGCGAGTCGCTGCTGACCCTCCAGATGCAGGACCCGTCGAAGACAGATTCTCTGGAAGAAAAGCAGGCGCTGAAGGCGGTCCACCGCGCCCTTGAGGAGATCCAGGCGCAACTTAAAGACGCGGAGATTCCGCCGGGGCTGATCCAGATTGAGACCTCCGATTCCGACTCCGACTCCGACAGCAAAGACGAGGACGTGGACGAGGACGTGTGCGAGGACGAGGGCGCGACACTGGGTGACCACCTGCCGAATCTGGCCTTGCTGATCATCTTCGTCTCGATCCCATTGAAGATTGCCTACCAGGGACAGCAGCGGGCGCAGGCAATGGCGGTCCAGGCGGTGCAGACCGCTGAAACCGAGGCCCTGCGCCGTCAGGTGACGGAGGCTCGGCTCGCGGCGATGCGGGCGCAAATCGAGCCGCACTTCCTCTTCAACACTCTCGGGAGCATCGAACATCTCATCGAGACCGACCCGGCACGCGCCGGGCGCATGCAGCGCAGCCTGATCGCCTTCCTGCGCGAGGCGATGCCCATGCTCCGGGAAACCCAGTCCGACATGTTCCGGGACCTCGGCCGCGAATTGGCCATCGTCACGCCCTACCTCGAATTGCTGAAGATGCGCATGGAGGAACGCCTGCGCGCCGAAATTCGCATCCCCGCCGGACTCATGTCTGCGGAATTTCCGCCGATGATGCTCCAGAGCCTCGTGGAGAATTCGATTCGACATGGACTGGAACCCCGACCCGAGGGCGGATTGATTACCCTCGATGCCGCCGTGTCGGACGGTCGACTCTCCGTCTCGGTCAGCGACACGGGGATCGGCTTCGGCCACTCGAACCACCCTGGCAGTGGCATTGGTCTGACCAATATCCGCGAGCGCCTCAGACTCCTTTACGGGAACGAAGCCAGTCTCCGTACGATCTCGCCCGCCTCGGGGGGCTCGGTGGTCAGCATCGAAATCCCCTACCGGTCGCGATCCGGACCCTCCGCCCCGCCCTGCGCCATCTCCTCCCCGCTCCCCCCCCCTGAGACC
>JAUMFR010000176.1:0-740 GCA_032119755.1 Solirubrobacterales bacterium
CGAGAATCAGATCCGGAAGTGGGCCAAGGAGTTCGATCTCGAGCCGATCACCTACCAGAGCAACTCGGAGAGCGGATTCATTGAATTCCTCCACCGCCTGCCCGATACGGCAGACGCCCTCGTGGTCAACCCTGGTGCTTGGACCCACTACTCCTGGGCGATCAGGGATGCAGTCGAGATCGCGGGACTTCCGACCATCGAGGTCCACCTCTCCGACGTCGATAAGCGCGAGGAATGGCGCAGGGTGAGCGTGTTGGAGGGCCTGACGGTTGCGCGAGTCGCGGGCAAGGGTCCGGACGGGTACCGCGAGGCGCTCGAGGAGCTTCGGGCGGTACTGGTCTCCTGAGGTGTCAGCCCGCACGATTTCAGCCGGTGGACGTGCGAACGATCTTTCCGAGGCCGTTCGTGACCGAGGGATGGACGCTCTTCTCGTGGGCAGCCCGGTCAACGTTCAGTACCTCTCGGGGTTTGCCGGGAGTTCGGGCCTCTGTCTGGTCGGTCCGGATCACCGCAGTTTCCTGACCGACTTCCGCTATCTGGAGCGGGCCGATGAGGAGGTTGGGGAGGGCTGGTCTCGTCCGGAGCCGAGCTATCTGCTCTGGCGGGACGCGTTGGGGCTGATGCCAGATGGCGCGAAGGTCGGCTTCGAGGATGCCTCAGTCACGGTTCGCGAGTTGGAGGGGCTGCGCGACGCCGCTGGCGACCGCTTGGAGCTCCTCCCGGCCGGAGATCTGGTCGAG
>JAUMFR010000176.1:750-7270 GCA_032119755.1 Solirubrobacterales bacterium
AGGGACTGCGGGAAATCAAGGATGCAGAGGAGGTCGAGCGGATCCGGGCAGCCGCAGCGATGGCGGATGGCGTGTTCCAGTGGCTGGTCGAGTTCGGCTTCGTCGGGAGGTCGGAACTCGAAGTGCTCCGGGCCTGTGAGGTCCGGATAACAGAGCTCGGTGCCGCGACCAGCTTCCCTCCGATCATCGCGGCTGGTCCGAACGGCGCGATTCCGCATGCTGAGCCAGGTGACTACACCATCGCCGAGGGCGATCTCCTGACCATCGATATGGGGGTTCAGCTCGACTGCTACTGCTCGGATTGCACACGAACCTATGCGGTGGGTGAACCTTCCGATCGCGGCCGGGAGGTGTACGAAACGGTGCTGGCGGCTCAGTCCGCGAGCCTGTCGGCGGTCGAGGCGGGGGCTTCCTGTTCGGCGGTCGACGCGGCTGGTCGCGAGCTGATCACCGAGGCTGGCTACGGACCGAACTTCGGTCACGGAACAGGGCATGGGGTCGGGATGGAGATCCACGAGGCCCCGCGGGTCTCACAGGCTGCAACTGGTGATCTCCGCTCCGGCCAGGTGATCACGATCGAGCCAGGTATCTACCTTCCTGGCGAGTTGGGCGTTCGAATCGAGGATCTAGTGGTGGTCACAGAGGACGGCTACGACAATCTCAGCAGCCTACCCAAGGAGTTGCAGATCGTTGGCTGACGAGCTCCCTTTGGCAGGGCTCAAAGTGCTCGATCTCTCCCGGGTACTGGCAGGGCCCTACTGCACGATGAATCTGGCCGATCTCGGTGCCCAGGTGATCAAGGTCGAGCGACCCGGGGTCGGCGACGAAACCAGGTCCTGGGGACCACCTGATCAGGCGGGGATCTCGTCGTACTTCCTCTCGATCAACCGCAACAAGCGGAGCATCGCCGTCGATCTCTCCACCGAGCGCGGCAGGGACTTGATCAGGGCCCTTGCATCCGACGCGGATGTGGTCATCGAGAACTTCAAGGTCGGCGGCGCCGCGGGGATGGGGCTCGATTACGGGGACCTGAAAGAAGCCAACCCGAGGCTGGTCTACTGCGCCATCTCCGGGTTCGGCTCGGCCCGCGAACCGGCTGACCGACCCGGCTACGACCTGATCGTCCAGGCCGAAAGCGGTCTGATGTCGATCACGGGAAGCCCCGACGGACCTCCCAACCGAGTCGGTGTAGCCCTGGTGGACGTCCTCACCGGACAACAGGCGGCAATCGGAATCCTCTCCGCTCTCCATGAGCGGGAACGAACCGGCAAGGGGCAGATGCTGGAGGTATCTCTTCTCGACGCATCCATTGCCAGCTTGGTCAACATCGCACAGAATGCGCTCGCCACGGGCGAGGACCCTCCCCGGATCGGACCGGCACATCCGAGCATCGTTCCCTACCAGCTCTTCGAGGCATCCGACGGACACCTGGTGGTGGCTGCCGCCAACGACCCGGCGTTCGAGCGCCTTTGTGGGGCGATGGAGCTGGAGGACCTCAGCTCCGATGTCAGATTCGCGACCAACCATTCCCGAGTCGAGAATCGAGAGGAGCTCGTCCCGAAACTCTCGGCGCGGTTCCTCGAGCGGCGCGCCGAGGAGTGGCTCGGCGTACTGCGTGAGCAGAAGATTCCTTGCGGCAAGGTCCGTGGCGTCCATGACGCGATCGTCGCCGCAGCGGAGGCGGGAGAGCCAGTGACCGTCGAGGTGGAGGTGGAGTCAAATCTCGGGGCGCGGGAGCAGATCCAACTGATCAGGCAGCCGATCCGGTTTATCTCGGATCCCTCCGAGCCCAAGCTCGAACCTCCGCCTCGGCTGGGGGAGCACACGGTCGAGGTCTTGACCGAGTTGGGTCTGTCCTCGGAGGAGATGGCGGATCTGGTCGAATCCGGCGTGGTGGCCGGGCCTGAGATGAACTGAATCTGGCACTGCTGACCACTTCGGCCGCCCCGTACGGCAGAATGATTATATGGCGACTACCTCCGTCCGTAAGCCGAAGGCAAACCCGCTCGATTTCCTGGAGATCGACTCCCTGCTCTCCGACGAGGAGCGCTTGATTCGCGACAACGTGCGGGCTTATGCGCAGGAGAAGATCCTTCCTCGGGTCCCGGATTGGTTCGAGCAGGGGACCTTCGATTCGCGTGGAGTGGCGCGGGAGATGGGCGAGTTGGAGGTACTGGGTATGCATCTCTCCGGCTACGGATGCGCGGGTGCGAGCGCGGTCTCGTACGGCCTGACCTGCATGGAACTCGAGGCGGTCGACTCGGGCCTGAGGAGTCTCGTCTCCGTTCAGGGGTCACTGGCTATGTTCGCGATCTGGCAGTACGGCAGCGAGGAGCAGAAGGAGCGCTGGCTGCCGGGAATGGCGTCCGGCGATCTGATCGGGTGCTTCGGGCTGACCGAAGCCGACGCCGGAAGCGACCCAGCTGCGATGCGCACTCGGGCAAGGCGTGACGGTGACGACTGGGTGATCAATGGATCGAAACTCTGGATCACCAACGGTTCTGTGGCCGACGTCGCGGTGATCTGGGCGCAGACCGACGATGGGATTCGCGGCTTCCTGGTCGAGAAGGAGACGCCCGGATTCTCCGCCATCGACATCCACGGCAAGCTCTCGCTGAGGGCATCGGTGACCTCGGAACTGGTGTTGGACGATGTCAAGGTTCCAGCTGCTTCACGGTTGCCCGAGGCATCCAGTCTCGGAGCGCCGCTCTCGTGCCTCAACGAGGCCAGGTTCGGGATCATCTTCGGAGCGGCGGGGGCCGCACGAGCGTGCTTCGAGGAAGCGCTGAGTTATTCAGGAGAGCGGGAGGTCTTCGACAAGCCGCTCTCGGGCTTCCAACTGACTCAACAGAAGTTGGTCGAGATGGCGTTGGAGGTGAACAAGGCGTCTCTGCTGGCGCTCCATCTCGGACGCATGAAGGACGAGGGAACCCTCGCTCCCGAGCACGTCAGCTTCGGAAAGCTCTCCAACACCGTGGCCGCCATCGGCGTGGCCCGGACCGCCCGGACCATCCTAGGTGCCAACGGGGTCAGCCTCGAGTACCCGGTGATGAGGCATGCGAACAATCTCGAATCGGTGCTGACCTATGAAGGCACCGCCGAGATCCACACGCTCGTCGTGGGTGCGGCGTTGACTGGCCAACAGGCCTACCGCTGAAGCCTCGGACGTAGCCCCGGCGCTCGTCGCTACCCTGCCTACATCGTGGTATCGACGAACCAGTTCAAGAACGGAATGCACATCGAGGTCGACGGCCAGATCTTCCGGATCGCCGAGTTCCAGCACGTCAAACCAGGAAAGGGAGGGGCGTTCGTGCGCTCGAAGCTCAAGCGACTCGATGACGGTGCCGTTATCGACAAGACCTTCCGTGCTGGCGAGAAGTTCCGTCAAGTCCGGACCGAGACCCGGAAGATGCAATACCTCTACGACTCCGGCGATTCAGCTGTCTTCATGGACAACGTGAGCTTCGAGCAGACCGAGATACCCAAAGACGTGGTCGGAGAAGGCCTTCAGTGGCTGCCGCCGAACGCAGAGGCGGAGCTCCTGCTGGTGGATGAGCGACCCGCGGGCCTGCAAGTCCCGAGCGCCGTCGATCTCGCTGTGACGGAGACCGAGCCCGGGCTGAAGGGCGACACCGCCTCTGGCGGCGGGGCGAAGCCAGCCACTCTCGAGACGGGCGTGGTGATCCAGGTGCCCCTCTTCATCGAGGAGGGTGAGTCGATCAGGGTCGACACCCGCAGCGGCGAATACGTCTCCAGGGCCTGAGTCCAACAGCGTGAGGCGCTCGGATCAACGTCGCGATGCGGTTTTCGCTCTCTACCAGCGTGACGTCACCGGGAGAGACATCGAAGACCTCTTGGTCGATTCGAAGCCGTTCACGCGCGAACTCGCCACTTTGGTGGCGGCCGATTCCGAGCGGCTCGACGGAATCATCTCGTCGCATCTTCGCGGATGGACGCTCGATCGGATCGCACCGCTGGAGTTGAACATCATGCGGGTCGCTCTCTACGAGGGATTGGAGATGGAGGAGGTACCTATCGAAGTGGCCATAGACGAGGCCGTAGAGACTGCCAAGGAGTACTGCGGCAAGGATGCTCCCGGCTTCGTCAACGGAGTCCTGGGCTCCGCGCTCGAAGGGGATTCGGGCGGCACCGGATAGCCCGCCCCGGCCGCTACCTTCTCCGTGATGGAAATGGAAACACAGGGATCGCCGGAACCGAATCGCGATGCGGGCCAGCCAAGCGACCGATCGAGTCTCGGCCAGCTCAGTCAGCGGCTCGAGGCTCTGGCTCGCCAGCTGGAGCAGGCGGCCGACCGCCCCGACGAGGCAGCCAGCCTCGTGCGTGAGGCATCCGATCTTGCCGCAGAGGCGGGCCGCGAGGTCGAGACGGCCCTGAAGGCGGCCTCAGAGGCTCGCGAGGAGTAGGTCCCGCGTGGCCTATCCGGACCGCCTGCGCGAGCAGGTCGACGACTATCTCTCGACGCTCGAGTTCACTTCACGGGAGGCGACTCGCGGGCTGGAAGATGCCATGCGGTACTCGCTGCTCGCAGGCGGGAAGCGGATCCGTCCGGTCCTCTGTCTCGCCACCGCTTCGTCCATCGGTTCGAGGCCGGAGAGGCTCCTGCCAACCGCAGCTGCTCTGGAGCTGATCCACACCTACTCGCTGATCCACGATGACCTTCCGGCGATGGATGACGACGACCTGAGGCGGGGGATGCCAACCTCGCACGTCAAGTACGGCGAGAACGTCGCAATTCTGGCCGGAGACGGTTTGTTCGCCGAAGCGGTACGCCTGGTCTGTGAGGAGCAGGAGGGCGATCCCGAGACGATCGTCACGGCGGTTGCGGAACTGATGGCCGCGGCGGGGGTCGAGGGCATGGTCGGCGGCCAGTACCTGGATGTCGCCGGTTCGGCGGAACCAGGCTCCGACGAGGATCGATTGCTCGAGATCCACTCACTGAAGACCGGGCGGCTGATCGCCGCGAGCGTGGGGGTGGTGATGACGCTTGGGCGGGTCGAAGAGTCTGCGAAAATGGCCTACCTAAAATTTTCGACTGAGCTCGGAGTCCTCTTCCAGATCATCGACGACATCCTCGACGTGACGGGAAGTGACGACGCGCTCGGCAAGCCAAGCGGCAGCGATGAGCGACACGGAAAACTCACCTACGTGAGCGTCCACGGTCTCTCGGGTGCCCGAGAGCTTGCGGCGGAATACCACCGCCGGGCACTCGATGCCCTGGGAGAGGCAGAGCCTCGAACCCCTGAACTCGAGGACATCACCAACTTCATCTACACCAGAGAGAGCTAGCAATGGACAACGGAACAGACCAGCACCAGACCAGAACCGCCTCTTATCCGATGTTGGACGGGATCGACGGTCCTGCCGACCTCAAGGGATTGAGCGACGAGCAGCTCCAGCAGGTCTCGCAAGAGGTTCGCGAGATGATCATCGACACGATCGGCGAGATAGGTGGGCACTTCGGGGCGAACCTCGGTACCTGTGAGCTGGCCGTAGTCCTCCACAGTCTGCTCGATTCCCCGAGGGACAAGATCCTCTGGGACGTGGGCCACCAGTCCTACCCGCACAAGGTCCTCACGGGTCGCCGCGAGAGGTTGGCCTCGATTCGTCAGTACGAGGGCCTCGCGCCTTTCTGCTCGATCTTCGAATCCGAGCACGACATCATGGGCGCCGGTCACGCTTCGACCTCGATCGGTTACGGGGTCGGTCTCAAGGAGGCCATGCTGCACGGAATCGGAGAGGACGGAAAGGTCGTGGCCGTGATCGGCGATGGCGCACTCACCGGTGGCGTGGCTTACGAGGCGTTGCACCTGGCCGGAGGTCTTCAGACCCCGATGGTGATCGTGCTGAACGACAACGGTATGTCCATCTCCCCGAACGTAGGAGCGATGTCCAGCCTGTTCAACCGCATGCGGTTGAACTCGCGTTGGCATCGCCGTCGTGAGGCAACCGAGGACCGGCTCACCCGGCTCCCACTCGGTCTCGGGAGAAAGATCAGTCGGCTCGGTCCGGAGATCAAGTCTGCCTTCAAGGCCTACTGGGCCCCGGGGCTGTTCTTCGAGGAATTGGACCTGGCCTACGTAGGCGTGATCGATGGCCACGACGTCCATCAACTGAAGCGTGCGCTCACCGAGGCTCTGGAGGCCGACCGCCCTGTGGTCGTGCATATAAATACCGTCAAGGGCAAGGGCTTCGAGCCCGCCGAGGAGGGTGGACTCGAGGGCATGGAGAGGTGGCACGCAGCCAAGCCGCGCTCGATAGTCGATCGCCGCCCGGCGGAAGAGGGGAAGGGGCAGGAGAAGGCTCTGGTCGGAGTGCAGGAGTCGGATTCTCCCGAGAGCATCGCGCCGGAGAAGCTGGAGGTACCGCCCCCAGTTGCCCCTCGCCAGTACACGGAGGTGTTTGCCGAGGCACTCGTGGAAGAAGCCCGTCGAGACAAGCGGGTGATGGGGATCACGGCGGCGATGGCAGGGGGAACCGGACTCGATCGTCTGCAGCGAGA
>JAUMFR010000177.1:0-10226 GCA_032119755.1 Solirubrobacterales bacterium
TCTGGAGGAATTTCAGAGTCTGGACGTAGGCCAGATTCTTGTGCTTACGCACGATCTCTGCCTCACGCATCGATTCGAGGAACTCCGCAGGACCATCGAAGTCCCGCAAGCGGATCATCACGCTGCCGAGCCCCTGGGCCACGTGGCTGTCCGAACCGGCGCCGGGGATGATCCGGTACTTCTCGGCGAAGCGGACCGCTTCCTCGTTGAAGGAGTTGAGCGCCACCCTCGGATTGAAGATCTCGAGGATGTCGATCTGGTCGACCACCTTGGTCAAGTGCTCGTAGTCGGGCACCGCGTGCAGTCGATCGAACGGATGTGGAACGTAGACGAGCCCTCCCTGCCGGCGGATCTCGGCGATCGTCTCCGAAAGCGACATCCCCCGCTCGATCTTCTCCTCGATGAATAGGCCGATTACCTCTCCCTCACTGGCTGTCTTGACCTCCTCGGCCACGATCACCTTGATGCCGCCGATGCGTTCGGCGATCTCCCGCGCCTCGAACGCTCCGGAAATCTCGTTGTGATCGGTGATCGCTATCGCCCCGAGGCCTCTCTCCTTCGCCGTCTCCAGCAGGACCTCGGCGGGAGTGGCGCAATCGGGCGAGTGGTCGGTATGCATGTGCAGGTCGCAGTGGATGAAGGGGCGCGAGCGGATCCGGCGCCTGACCGCGGGATCGCCAGCAGGGTCGTGCCGGCGAGAGGCGATGCGTGTGTACTCACCTTCGATCTCGTCGATCGTTTTGTCCCAGGTCCTTCCCTTGAGCGCCTTCCGACCGGCAGCGGCGAGCCCCCGCCGAACCTTCGGGTTCCCGATCAGACGACCGATCTGGTCGGAGAAGGTCTGCGCGTCTCCGACCGGGAAGAGCAGCCCCCTCTCGCCGTCTGCGAGTACCTCCTCGTAGAGATCCAGCCCGGAAGCGACCACTGCCGGAGCGCCCCCAACCGCCGAGGTGAGTCGACCGGCTGCAGGCAGGACTCCAGACGAAGCGAAACATGCGATATCGGCCCCCGCCAGGACCTGATCGGGCGAGGCATCATCGGGTCCGAGCACGGTCAGCCGGGTGCGTAGTCGGGCGCCGAGCCTCGACGCCACGTCCAGCTCCGAGGGTGCCCAGACGACCAACTCCCAACCCTCCAGCGGGAGCAGTCGGCGAAGCGCGCTGCCTACCAGCCGGAGAGCCCCGCGTTCCTCGGTCGCGCAGTAGACGATCCGGATCGGTGCCTTCGCTCCGGTCGCCCGCTGAGGAAGGGGATCGACCTGATCAACGCCCGGCCCGACCTCGAGGTACTCACCCGGGAAACTGCGCTCGAGGACCTCCGCGGTGGCCCGGTACGAAGCCATGCGTGAGTCGGCTCGGCCGAACAAGAGCTCGACCAGCGGTCTGGTCACCTGGGTTGCAACTGCTCGCTCTGCGACCTCGTGGAAGGTGGCGACGTTGAGTGAGCGGCTGTGGCGAAGAGCGATCGAGCCCGCGCTCGGGGCGAAGGGGTCATGGACGTGGACGATGTCGATGCCCTCCAGGTTGAGGATCTGTTCGAGGGTTCGACGCAGATCGAGCGGGAGCGGAGGTGGTTTGCGCCGGGCTCCGGTGGGGAGCGGAAGGGTTTGACCAATGGCGATCAGGCGGGCGCGGCCCCTGACGAACAGGTCCGAAGCGTCGACCGCGCGGTCGATCGACTTCCGCGACTCACGGACCGCGGTACGCGAATAAGTCGGTGCTGCGATCGCCACTCGGTGACCTCGGGCAGCCAGCCCGTCGGAGGTGCGGGAGATGAACTCGGTGATCTCATGTGACTCGTCCCAGGGCCGAGGACAGACCTGGACGATCGAAAGTCCTTCGTCGTATGGCACGGCTTGGAGGATATCCCCCACCGCTGGAGCGGCAGAGGGACTCAAAGGTGACCCCCGGGCGGGAGGTCAGGCCTTCTTCGAGCTGCCCTTCCCCTTGGCCTTGCCCTTGCCTTTGGCCGCGGGCTTCTTCTTCGCCTTGACGACCTTGCCCTTGGCAGCACCCCTCTTTGCGGGGTTGGCCGTGATGAAGTCCTCGGTCATCTGACGCGCGTCGGGATCGGGGCGCTGATTGTGAGGCGACTTCATCAGGTAACTGGAGGGACCATCGAGCTGGCCCGCGATTCCGTTATCGAGAGCGAGCTTGATCAGCCTGACGGCGTCGATCACGATGCCTGCGGAATTGGGTGAGTCCCAGACCTCGAGCTTGAGCTCGATGTTCAGCGGCACATCACCGAAGGCACGACCCTCCGCCCTGATGTGCGCCCACTTGCGGTCGGTGAGCCACGGCACGTAGTCGGACGGTCCGATGTAGACGTCGTCCGCCGGGAGCTCGTGGTCCATGATCGAGGTCACGGCGTTGGTCTTGGAGATCTTCTTCGACTCCAGCCGCTCGCGTTCGAGCATGTTGTAGAAGTCCATGTTTCCGCCGACGTTCAACTGGCTGGTGCGCTCTAGGCGTACTCCGCGATCGGCGAAGAGTCGCGCGAGCTGGCGGTGCAGGATGGTCGCTCCGACCTGGCTCTTGATGTCGTCGCCGATGATCGGCAGACCAGCCTCCGTGAAGCGCTTGTCCCAGTAATCCTCACGGGCGATGAACACCGGAAGGCAGTTGACGAATCCGACACCCGCTGTAAGCGCCTGCTCGACGTACCACTTGGTCGCTTCCTCGGAGCCGACCGGCAGATAGCAGACCAGCACATCGGTCTTGGTGTCCTTGAGGATCTTGACGATGTCGGCTGTCTCACCCGGAGCCTTGGTGATCTTCTCCTTCAGGTACTTGCCGAGCCCGTCGTGGGTCATCCCGCGATGGACCTTGACCCCGAGGTTCGGCACGTCGGAGAACTTCATGGTGTTGTTCTGACCGGCGAAGATCGCCTTGGAGAGGTCCTTGCCGACCTTGTCGGCGTCGATATCGAAGGCAGCGGTGAACTCGATGTCCTTTACGTGGTAGCCGCCGAGATCGACGTGCATCAAGCCCGGGACCTGCTCCGAGGGGTCGGCATCCTTGTAGTACTCGACCCCCTGAACGAAGGAACTCGCGCAGTTGCCTACGCCGACTATCGCTACCCGGACCTTGCCGTCTGGCGAACCGTTGCGTGAAGTGCCGCTTGCCTTGCCGTTTGAGCCGCTCATTGGTTGCTACATCCTCCTATGGATGGGAATGGTGGGTGAAAGTGCGCTTGCGGAAAGTGACTGACTCGCCGCCGTGCAGCAGGAACCGACAGGCTACCGGGCCTCGCCCTCGTGTAGGGCCTTGCGCACGTGCCAGACCCTCTGGAAGACGGTGATCGTGGTCAGGAGCGCCATCGCGTAGATCGCCGGAGCCAACAGTTCGATGTCGAAGATGCCGGCTCCCTCGGCGAACACGAGACCGATCGAGAGGATCACCACCCTGACCGGCCTGGTCGCCCAACCGACCGTGCACTCCACTCCAAGGGCCTCCGCGCGGGCTCTGGTGTAGCTGACCATCAGGGACCCGAGGACGACGACCACGCACATCGCAGCAGGGAAGGTCTCCCCCTGGCTTGCGAAGTAGGCGGCAACCGCGGTGAGCACCACTCCCTCCTCGATCCGGTCGAGAGTCGAGTCGAGGAACGCTCCGAAGAGCGTTCCCTTCCCCGACGCCCTCGCGTATCGGCCATCGAGGGTGTCCATGATCGATCCAACGATGAAGGCGACACCGCCGAGCAGGAATTGCTCCTGCCAGATCAGCACCGCCGCGAGCAGGTTGAGGACCAGCCCGACCATCGAGATCCCGTTGGGAGTGAGCCGCGACTCGATCAGCCGATCGCGAACCGCGATGGATCGGTCGCTGGGGGCGGTTCGCTTCTTGGATGTCTTTCCGTTGGTCATCTAGACGGCGATGGTCTCAGCATGGTCGGAGGTCAAGCGTTTCTCGACCCTGAGAGCCCACCGTGGGTTCGCCCAGGCGAACGCCGATGCCACCCCCAGCGCCAGCAGCGCAGTGAGCGCGCCGAACACCGCGTCCAACCACCAGTGGTTTCCGGTCGCGCAGACGATGTAGGTCATCAGGATCGGATAGAGGAAGAAGAAGACCTTGGCGAACGGGTTCCTCAACAGATAGGCGAGTGACCAGGCGAGGATCATGGACAACCCCACGTGCATCGAAGGGACCGCAGCGAACGGGTTGAACAGCGGGTTGCCGGGATCACTGAGTATCGGCCGGTTGCCGGTCACCTCCTCCGAGAGGGCGAAACCGAGGTCCTCGAAGAACCGGGGTGGGGCGGTCGGATAGGCGAGATAGGCGAGTACCGAGATCCCCATGGCAGCGATGACCATGTTCCTCACGAACGGGTAGCTGCCGGGGCGGAGCAGGTAGATGAGGAGGAGCATCAGGCAGGAGCCCCTGAAGTGGAGGTTGGCGTAACCCCAGGCCGTCGCGTCCCCTACCCACCCCTGCTCCAACCCCCATTTCTGCAGATCCGGCTCGAAGAAGAGACCGAGGGATCGCTCGATGGCGAGCAGGTCGCGGGCGTTTTCGAAGGCGAGCCACTGCGGACCGACCACGGCCCCGCGGGCGTAGCGCCACGCGTAGTAAGCCGCGGCGATGATCAGCAACTGGAGGATCAGGTCTAGCGGACCACGCGGGAGGATCCGGTCGACGAGCCGGGGTCGATCCACACCCGACGAAGCGCTGACCGCGGCCTCAGCCATCGGAAGCGAGATCCCGGTGGGAGCAGATTCGCCCGCCGCCGAGCACACGCCAAGGGGTGAACCCGGCGTGGACCTCGATCGGACCAGGCTTCAGCACCCGTACCTGGGTGAAGCCGTCCTCCGAGGGAACCAGACATGCCCGACCGCGCTCGACCTTCCAGTACCTGGTCCAACGGACTCGCACCGTCGCCTTGCCCGGACGTAGACCGCGGAGGATGAAACCCTGCGGTTTGATCTTGATCAGCTCTGCGGCACCGCTTGCGAGAGGGGTCGGATTCTTGACCGCGTAGACGGTCCAGTTCGCATTGCGCATCACCGGCTCGAGGTAGCCAGGACGACTGGCGATCAGATTCGCCTCGGCAACTCCGGCATAGTCGAGCGGGGAATCCGGCACGGCGACATAACCGACTGCGAGCGAGTCGAGCCACTTGCGGTACTTACCTGGCTGGATCTCGCGTTCGTAGAAGAGCGGGTTCAGCTTCCGGTCCAGTTGCCGCTGCCAACCGCGGGCGATGTAGATGCCCTTCGGCATGTAGGCCGCCTCCCAGTGGTGGGAGGACGGCACCACCTCGACTCGGTACTCACGATCTTCCATCGCTCCTCGGAGGTAGTCGGCGACCGGGGCATAGTAACCCGGCTGCACCGACGGCTGTGCCTGAACCGTCTCGAGATCCCTCACTACCGGCACCAGCTGCCAGAAGACGGCGAACGGTGCCAAGAGGAAGAGGATCATCCGCTGACGCTGCCATAGCGCACAGGCGAACAACGGGCCGAGGAACAGCGCACCGAGACGCGTGGCGTTCCCACCCATCGGAGAGTCGACGGTGAAGGCAACCAACAGCAGCAAGCCGTAGGCGGCGACACCGAGGCGGAGCAGTCTCTCCTGCCGCGGAATACAGAGGAGGGCGATGATCGCCATCACGAAGGCGGGGAGGAAACTAGACAGCACGAAAGGCTCGGTCCCGCCCTCGGGGAACACGAGCGAGACGAGAGCGACCATGCCGGCAGAGGCGACCGCGATCTCGAGGCCCTCCCGGCGCTTGCCCCAGGCTGCGTAGGTCAGGCCGGCACAGGCGAGGAAGAGCGCCGCCACGGGGCTGCCGAACGGGCAGAGCAGAGCCAGCGCGATTGCGAGCCCGCGCTTCCCGCGCTGAAGCGCGAGCACCGCTCCGAGAGCTAGTGCGATGCCGACCGCGAAGGTCAACCGGCCGGTGAAGAGGCTGATCGAGGCGCTGGCGGCAAACCAGACCACACCGATCCTCGCCCGCTCTCCCCACCGGGCATAGACGATCTCGGCGAAGATCAGCGCCGAGAGGACCACGGCGGCGGCGGCGACCAGCCTGGGGGAGAAGATCGAACCGAGCAGCGGCAGGATGAACCCGTACCCGGGCAGGTGATGACCACCGAACCAGAGGTTGTCCCACGCGGCGAAACCCTGGTTCTCGAACAGCCCGACCCTGAAGGTCTGTGCGGCGAAGTCGGCGGTCGACGGAGCCGTCAGCAGATAGACAGCCGAGAGCACACCCGAGACGAGCGCCGGTTCCCAGAGGCGCCCGGCGGAGGCACGCCAGCGTACGACGCGGTCGCTCAAGCGGTCGCGGTCCGCCAAGCCCAGGCGCCGGGCCGGGCTCGAGCGAGGATCAGGTTCGCGGTCATTGCAGAAGCCACGGCCACGGTGGCGCCGGCAGCGGCATCGACCCAGAAGTGGTTGGCGGTCACCAGCACCACGAAAAAGACCATGGCCGGGTAACAGATCCAGAGCACCTTGAAGATCGGCTTCGAGACGAGCATCGCGGCGGGAATCCCCACGAGCAACGAGAAGCAGACGTGCATCGATGGAACCGCGGCGAAGGGATTGATGAAGAGGTTGACCATCGCCGAGTCGTGCTTGACCTGTGTGTAGGTGGCGATCGTGTCCACGAAACCGGCCTGCGGGATCAACCGCGGAGGCGCGGTCGGGACCAGGGCGTAGCCGACTAGCGCCAGCGCCATCGCGACCATGAACATGTTGCGTACGAAGTAGAAGTTCGGGTTCTTGTAGAAGTAGAGCCAGATCAGGAATGCGGTCGTGATCACGAAGTGGCTGTTGACGTAGAAGAAGTTGGATGCGTCGATCAACCAGCGGTAGTCGATCAACGCCGACTGCAGCGCTGGCTCGAAGAAAGTTCCGGTCGAGCGCTCGAAGTTGATGATCGAAGCGGCGTTAGCGAAGGCCTCGGCCCTCTTGCCCTCAGCGACACCGCGCACGGTCTCGTAACAGACCTCCGCGATCACGAACAACATCAGCTGTCTGACCACGTCCATCCGGCCGTTGGGGAGCCTCGGCGCTGCCTCGATCACGCGCCTGATCGTCTTGTTGTTGAGAACTTTCCTCCGCACTGAACCCGCGATTGTATTCGGTGAGGGTCGCTGAGGCGAAACGCGCCGCCCGAACGGGAGCTGGATGGCAGGTTCGCGCCTCAGTCCGCCTCGAGGAACTCGACCATGCGGTCGACCAGCCAGGGGCGCTCTCGCCATGGCCAGTGTCCGGCTCCAGATACCTCGAGCAGCTCGGCATCGGGCAGTGCCGCCGCGTACGCAGGGCCGAACTCGGCGTCGATGTAGCGATCACGATCGGGCCAAACCACGAGCGCTGGGCATGTGAGTGAGGCGAGGTCGCGACCAGCGCGGGCCAGTTCGTCCTCCGGTGCAGAGCGGTAGAGCCGCAGCACGGCATCGAGTGTCCCCCGATCCATCCCGTCCTGGATCATCCTCACGAACTCGGGCTCAGGCTTGCTCCAGTCTCCCATCGCCTCCCGCAAAGCGAGGCCGAGCAGGGCCGGGGTCCAGAGCGCGACGAACGCCTCGCCGAGCCCACGGGTCCGCCAGATTCGGGCGAGTCTGTGCCAGCGATAACCCGGCAGGAACGGAACCGCCGAGCAGATCACGAGGCGGTCGACCCGCTCGGGCTGGCGCATCGCGGAGAGCAGACCGACCCCACCCCAGTCGTGCACCACCAATCGGTAGCGATCCACCCCGACGGTGTCGAGATATTCGATCAGGAAGTCGGCGTAGCGATACATCGAGCAATCGAACCGCTCGGGGTCGGGACGCTCCGACCGACCGAAGCCCGGCAGATCGGGTGCGAAGGCCGGACTCGACATTCGCTCCAGGAACTCCTGCCAGTCAGCGGAGTTCGTGGGGTTGCCGTGAACGAAGAGGGTGGGTATGCCGTCTCCGGGTCGGAAACGATGAAAGATGCGGATGCCGCCCACCGAGACCGTTCCGGTGTCTACTCCGTCGTCTGGTCCCGGGGGCATCAACTCGTGAACGAGAATATCCTCGCGAGCAGTGGCTCTGCCGAGAGAACTGAAGGTCGATCGCAAGGCATCTCGTCGCAAGGACGCGAGAGGCGTCAAACCGAGGATCCCGAAGAAGAGTGCCGAGTGGCGACGCCCCAGCGCCAAGAGAGTTCGAGCGCTTCGTGATCGGCTCCGCGAGATCTATGGCAGGCCGGTCAACCAGCCCCACGGGGATCCGGTTGCCGAGCTGGTCCGGACGATCCTCTCGCAGAACACCAACGATCGAAATCGCGACGTCGCATTCGACCGCCTGGTCGAGAGGTTCCCAACTTGGCAGCAGGTCAGGGACGCTCCCACCCGTCAGGTCGAGGCGGCCCTCAAGCCCGGAGGGCTCGCCAAGACCAAGGCGCCGAGGATCCAAGAGGTACTGCGGAGGATCGGTGATCCACCCGATCTCGAGTGGTTACGAGAGGCGCCGCGAAACGAAGCGGTCGAGTGGCTGTGCGAACTGCCAGGGGTCGGCAGGAAGACCGCTGCGTGCGTGCTGATATTCACCTGGGACCTGCCGGAGATGCCGGTAGACACTCATGTGCATCGGGTAGGTGGGAGGCTTGGGCTGTTCAGGCCGGACGCGTCCTTCGAGGAAGCGCACGACGAGATGCTGGCGATCACCCCTCCTGCGGATGCCTACGAGTTCCACATCAACCTGATCCGGCACGGACGAGCCGTCTGCCGCCCCAAGCCCAAGTGCGACGAGTGCGGTCTCAGCAGGATGTGCCCCTGGCGAAAGGCCCGAAGCGCGCAGGGAGAGCAGGTCGGCTGACCGCACGCCGGGGCACCCTCATATACTCAAATCCCAGATGCAGCGAAAGACCTTCGTCATATTCGGAATAGTCGCCGTCTTCCTGGCGGTCATCGTGCCCGCATGGGCGCTGAGCACCGATGGCAGCGAGTCCTCCGCTCCGGAAGCCGTTCCGGCGAACCTCGAGACTGGCAAGGATCTCTTCGTGACCAACTGCGGGGCCTGCCACACCCTCTACAAGGCCGGCACCGACGGCGTCGTCGCTCCCAATCTGGACGAGCTGCTCGCACCTCCTGGTCCGGTCGCTCCCGATCCGGACTCGATCTACCCACGGGTACTCAGTTCGGTCAACAACGGGGTCGGTGGGCGCATGCCCGCTGGCATCCTCTCCGGCCAACAGGCCGAAGAGGTCTCGTGGTTCGTGGCCAAGGTCGCCGGCAAACGCTGAACACGCTCGATCCTCAGCGTCACACAGTGGTCGGATCGGCTTGCCCATACTCCGCTACCAATGTAGATTCATGGTGTTGTTCAGGGAGAGGAAGCGGGAGCGTGGCGCTCAAGTGCCGAGGCTCGTAATCGAAAAGAGGGGGATACTTTCATGAAGGCAGATCTCGGAATCAAGAGGTTCGACCGGCGGATACTTGCCGGAGTGATTGCGCTGACAGGTGCTGCGGCGATGCTCTTCGGAGTGGCAGCCGAGAACGCCCAGGCGGCCAAGGGCAAGGACATCCGCGTGATGACCCGCAACGTCTACCTCGGTGCCGATCTCGGACCGGGTCTCGAATCGAACAGCTTCGCTGAGTTGACCGCTGGCGCTGGCGAAATCCTCCGCAGCGTGGACGCGACCAAGTTCAGCGATCGCGCCAAGCAGCTCGCGAGGGAGATCCGATCGACCAATCCGGATCTCGTCGGCCTGCAGGAGGTGGCCCTCTGGCGGACCAAGACTCCTCCGGTCGTCTACATCCCAGGGCTAAACAGCCCCATCTCCACTACGGTGAGGTACGACTTTCTCGCCATGCTGCTGAGTGCGCTGAACAAGGGCAAGCCGAAGGCCCAGCGCTACTCGGCTGCGGTAGTCAAGAACCAGTTCGACTTCGAGACCCCGACCGATGTGGACAACAATCCCGCGACCTGCACGACCTTCTCTAGTGCCGGGCTTGACTGCGATGATTTCCCCGGTGCCGATCTGACCGGTCGTCTCACCATGCGTGACGCGATCATCGTCAAGGCTGGAGTCAAGGTCTCGCAAAAGGCGAGCGGCACCTTCGGTGACCGCAACGGGGACGGTGACGTCGGAGATGACGGCGACGTTGCTGCAAACCTCTACACGCCCCAGGTGGCAGGAGTTCCCGTACCGGTCACTCGCGGCTGGACGGCCCTCAACGCCACGGTTCGTCGATCGAAGCCTTTCCGCTTCGTCAACACCCACCTCGAGGCGTTCGGAATGCCCGAGGAC
>JAUMFR010000178.1:0-2811 GCA_032119755.1 Solirubrobacterales bacterium
CTGGACGATCGCTTTCGGCAGGCCGGTCGTCCCCGATGAGTAGAGGACCCAGAGGGGGTGTGAGAACGGCACCCTCTCGAAAGTCAGATCAGCTCCTTCTCCGGACTCGAGCAGGTCCCCCCAGTTGGTCGTCGGAAGACCGCCGATCCTCTCCTCCCGTCTCATTGGGTCGAGAAACGGGCACAGCACCACCTGTTCGAGGCTCTCCATCTCCTGGCAGATGCGCTCGACCTCCTCTAGCCGGTCGAAGTCCTTGCCGCCGTATCTGTATCCGTCGACGGCG
Source organism: Solirubrobacterales bacterium (assembly GCA_032119755.1). Classification (GTDB taxonomy): domain Bacteria; phylum Actinomycetota; class Thermoleophilia; order Solirubrobacterales; family 70-9; genus CAIUSP01. Next base: position 284 of record JAUMFR010000178.1, read on the forward strand.
AAGATGACCTTGGGTTCGATCTGGGCGAAGCGATCGACCACACTCGACTCTCCGAAGTCAGGCGAGCAACTCGACCAGACGGCGCCGATGGATGCTGTCGCCAGGAAGGCGACAACGGCCTCGAGAGAGTTGGGCAGATAGGCGACGACCCGGTCCCCCGACTCCACCCCGAGGCTTCGCAGGCCTGTGGCTACGGCGGCCACCTGCGCGCGAAGCTCACCCCACCGCACCTCCGACGTCTCCCTGATCTCTGACGCATGGATGATGGCTAGATCCGAATCCTCCTTGCCGCGGAAGATGTGCTCGGGGTAGCTCAACTCGGTTCCCTCGAACCATCGCGCTCCCGGCATGGTCCGGTCGGTGAGTGCGGGACCGCTGCCGTCGGCGTCGATCTCGAACCACTGCCAGAGAGATTCCCAGAAGTCTTCGATCTGCCGGACCGACCACGATCTGAGGTCCGCGTACTCGGGGAAATCGAGGCCGCGGGTTTCCCCGAGCCATTTGGTGTAAGCGGTCAGCTGTGCGGAGGCAATCCGGTCGGCAGAGGGCTGCCACAGGGGTGTCACTTCGCGCGTCATCCGCCCGTTCCGGCGGGTCGAACGGCATGGATTGCCGATTCGGCCTCAGCGTCGATTTTTCGGATCAGACCTTCAGCCGTATCCACTGCATGTCGCATGACCGCCGGATCCACTGTGACCGGGAGGTCCGCCATGGTGCTGCGCCACGGCTGCGGCAGCCCTCCCTCGAGGGCGGTTAGGGTCACTGCGTCCAGGCCCGCTGAGTGTGCCGCCACTGCATCGCCGCTGACCGGCTCAGGGGCCGACGGGATCTGACTGAGTTCGGCAGTGAGCCTGGGGGGAGGCTGGATGCCCACTCCCGCACCCTGGGATGACCTGAAACAGACGGTCCCCGATCCCACCGATTGCATCTCCACCACGGTGGTGCGGCGGTCGGACTGGCGAAGCCCTCGGTCGGCGAAGAACGCCCTCATGCCTTCTCCGAAGCAGGTCGACCCTCCCGTGAAGACGATCCACACATCAGCACGGATGGGCGGATCGGCACTCAGTCGACGCGCGAGCTCGAGACAGGCGGTGGCTCCTGACGCGTTCTCGCAGGCACCCGGGCTCGGCTTCGCCAGGGCGGAATCGATCAACAGGAAGGCAATGACGGCGAGGACCACGGTGGGCAGGATCTGGATGATGGTCAACCAGGCCGGATCGAAGCCGGCGAGTCTCGCGCCGATCAGCGGCATCAACGGTGCCAAGCCAGCCCAGAGGAGGGCTCTGTAGATACCCAGCCGCGTGCCAATGGCGACTGGCAGTCGGCGGCGTAGATCGAAAGCGCGGGCACCCTTGACCCAGCCTGTCCTCGGGACATCGCAGCCCGCAACCAGGATGATCCGCTCTGCAGCATCGGGACGTTCTCCCATCGAGATCACGTTCTGGGATCCACGCCGGAACAAGAGCCTCCGCAGGAGGTAGAACCGCGAGGAGAGATCGAGGTAGCAGGAGGCGATCACCAGGAGCAGCAGCCCAAATCCGAGCGGCGCGTTGTAAGCGGAGATGACGCTCGAGAGAGCACCGAGTATTGCGTGCAGGGCCTGCACGGCCTCTGCGCTGCGATGCACGTAGATGGCCTGGATCTCCGTCCCCCGTCCCAGCTGGCTCAGCCTTTCCCTGAGCAGATTCGCGGCCCGACGCTCTGCATCGGTTCCGGGGGCACGCCCCTCGATTGCCACCAGCGAATCGATTTCCCTCTCGACCATGATCGGGATTATCGCCCCGTCAAGGGGGGTGGTGTCGCGTCTATGGTTGCTCTGCTGGCCGGAGTGGCGGAACTGGCATACGCGACGCACTCAAAATGCGTTGCCCGTAAGGGCTTGTGGGTTCGAATCCCACCTCCGGCACCTCGGTTTTCGAACCACCTGCGATAGCGTCGCTGCCATGTGTGGCAGGTACACGCTCACCGATCCCGATCCGCAGGCGTTGCGGATGCGGTTCGAGTTACCCAAGGACTCGGTGATCGATCAACCCGCTCGCTTCAACATCGCGCCTACCAGCGAGGTGCTCGCGGTGAGGCGAGTGCCGGGGGATGCGGATGAGGTGCCGGTCAGGGAATCTGGACTGCTCCGGTGGGGGTTGGTTCCGTCTTTCGCTGATCCGGCCACCTTCGACCGGCTGTTGATCAATGCTCGCTCCGAGACGGTTGCATCGAAACCGGTATTCCGTGAGGCCTTCGAGAGCGGACGCTGTCTGATTCCGGCTGACGGATTCTACGAGTGGCAGAAGACCGAGACAGGGAAACGACCACACTTCTTCTCGTTACCGGGGAGGGACCTATTCGCCTTCGCCGGAATCTCGTCGCGCGCCGAATCCGGTGACGGCAGCATCCTGGCCTCGTGCTCCCTGCTTACCTGCGAGCCGAGCGCCGAGGTGGCCCTCGTCCACAAGCGGATGCCGGTCATCCTCGTCAGGGAAGATGAGGCGCGATGGCTCAGCCCCGATGTCCCGGTCGAAGAGCTTCTGAAG
>JAUMFR010000179.1:0-3146 GCA_032119755.1 Solirubrobacterales bacterium
GGGTCACCGTGGATGCGCTCCAGGAAGGCGACGATCCCTACACCCGCCGCGAGAAGTACGCCAAGGACATCACCTACGGCACCAACTCAGAGTTCGGATTCGATTACCTCCGCGACAACATGGCCGGTTCACTCGAGGAGTGCGTTCAGCGCGGACACGCCTTCTCGATCGTCGACGAGGTCGACAACATCCTGATCGACGAGGCCCGAACGCCCTTGATCATCTCCGGCCGGCCCGAGCAGGCTGCCGATCTCTATTACACCTTCGCCCGCCTCGCCAAGCAGATGGTCGGCGACGAGTCCAAGACAAAGCTCAAGTCATTGGGGGAGTCGAAGGACACCTCCGAGGCCGAGCACGACTACGAGTACGACGAGAAGCACAAGACCGTCGCCCCCACCGAGGCCGGGGTCAAGAAGGCCGAGCAGTTCCTCGGAGTGGACAACCTCTACCTCGGCGAGCACGGCACCCTGGTCAACCACCTCGTCCAGGCGCTCAAAGCCGAGTCGCTCTATCGCCTCGACCGCGACTACGCCGTGGTGGATGGCCAGGTGATGATCATCGACGAGTTCACCGGCCGTATCCTCGAAGGTCGTCGTTGGTCGGAGGGCCTGCATCAGGCGGTCGAGGCCAAGGAGGGGCTCCAGATACGTGAGGAGAACCAGACCCTCGCCACGATCACCCTGCAGAACTACTTCCGCCTCTACGGCAAGCTTTCGGGCATGACCGGTACCGCGATGACCGAGGCGACCGAGTTCATGAAGATCTACGAGATGCCCACGGTCGAGGTGCCGACCAACGCCGAGATGATCCGCCGCGACGAGAACGATGCGATCTTCAAGACGCGCAACGGCAAGTGGACCGCAGTGGTGGACGAGGTGGCCCGTCGCCACGAAGCGGGCCAACCGGTTCTGGTGGGAACGATCTCCGTCGAGGTCTCCGAGATGCTCTCCGAGGATTTGAACAAGCGCGGCATAGAGCACGTCGTCTTGAACGCCAAGCCCGAAAACGCCCAGCGCGAAGGTGAGACGATCGCCCAGGCCGGACGGATCGGAGCGGTCACGATCGCCACCAACATGGCCGGACGAGGCGTGGACATCAAACTCGGTGGAAGTCCCGAGGGTATGGCGAGCCGGGTGCTTCGCAACGGGGGACTGACTCCGGACAGCGATGGCTACGACGAGGCATTTGCCACCGAGGTCGAGAAGCTCGAAAGCGAGTGCAAGGTCGAAGCCGAGAAGGTCCGCGAGATCGGCGGGCTCTTCATATGCGGAACCGAGCGCCACGAATCGCGGCGTATCGACAACCAGCTGCGCGGCCGCGCCGGCCGCCAGGGTGACCCCGGAGAGACGCGATTCTTCCTCTCCGCCGAAGACGATCTGATCCGTTTGTTCGCGGGCGAGCGCATCTACAAGATCCTCGATCGGCTCGGTCCGGTCGACGAATCCGGCAGGGAGGAGGCGCTCGAGGCGAAGATGCTCACCAAGACGATCGAGGGCGCGCAGAAGAAGGTCGAGCAGCAGAACTTCCTGATCCGCAAACGCGTGCTCGAGTACGACGACGTGATGAACGAGCAGCGGCGCGTCGTCTACCGCTACCGCCGGGAGATCCTCGAGGGCAAGGACATGTCTGGTACATCGCGTGAAGAACTGGTGGAGACGGTAGGCAGGATGGTCGAGACCTACACACCGGGCGACGACCTCGCCGAGTGGGATCTGTCCGAGCTCCAGACCCAGACCCGTTTGCTCTGGCCCAACGAGGTGGAGATCGCCGGCAACACACCGGAGTCGACCGACCGCGAGGGGATGAGGGATCGCCTCGCCGCCGACGCCCTCGCGGCCTACGACCGCCGGGAGCAGGAACTCGGCGCTGATCTGATGCGCGAACTCGAGCGCGCTGTCCTCTTGCAGGTGATCGACAACCGCTGGCGCGAGCACCTCTACGAGATGGACTACCTGCGCGAGGGGATCCACCTCCGCGGCTTTGCGCAGATGGATCCGCTCGTGGCTTACAAGAACGAGGGCTTCACGATGTTCGAGGAGCTGATGGCGGGTATCTGGGAGGAGTTCGCCCGCACGATCTTCCATGTCGAGGTCGAGGTCGCCCCACAGGCCACGGCCGAGTTGAGGCCAGCCGCACCGGCGGCCGTCCAGTACTCCGGCGGTACGATCGATCAGCCCTCGGCTCTAGCCGACGCGGCCGCCGCTACGCAACTGGGCAGTGCCGCCGAAGCGGATCTGGCAGCCGTCGCTTCAGAGGAGCCCGCAATGGCCGGTGTCGGACCAAGCGCCCAGGGGACTGTCGTCAAGGGCGAGCACGGAGACATCGGTCGCAACGATCCCTGCTGGTGCGGCTCGGGCAAGAAGTTCAAGAAGTGCCACGGCGCCTGAGCGCTCCGGCCGCACCTGCCTGACGCCCTCGCCTCGCCTATCCTCACCCGATGGCACAGCCGGGACCAGATCAGGCCGTAAGCGCCACCCGACTCGCCGAAATCCGCGAGCAGATGTCCCTGCTCTCGGACTACCTTTGACCCGGATTCACTGAGCGCCACAGCAGACGAGCTCGAAGCCGAGATGGGAAAGCCCGGCTTCTGGGACGATCAGGCCCACGCCGCCTCCGTCTCCGAAGAGCACTCACGGGTCAAGCGACGCCTCGATTCCTTCCGCTCTCTCGAATCCGATGTAGGTGACCTCGCAGACCTCGCCGAGATGGCCGCCGAGGACGAGGGCATGGCCGCCGAGCTGACGGATCAGGTCGCCTCGATCGAAGCGCGGCTGGAGGCTCTCGAGGAGGAGCGCCTGTTCAGCGGTACGTACGACTCGGGCGATGCGGTGGTGACCGTCAACGCCGGCGCCGGCGGCACCGACTCCCAGGACTGGAACGAGATCCTGTTGCGCATGTACCTGCGCTGGGCCGAGCGGCGTGGCTTCAAGGTCGAGATGAAAGAGGCGTCGCCGGGAGAGGAGGCGGGATTGAAGTCTGCCACCTTCATCGTCCGCGGCGAGAACGCCTATGGCCTATTCGCCGCCGAGCGCGGCGTCCACAGGCTGGTGCGGATCTCGCCGTTCGACTCTTCGGGCCGCCGCCACACCTCGTTCGCTCAAGTGGATGTGGCCCCATTGGTGGAGGGCGAGGTCGAGGTGGAGATC
>JAUMFR010000180.1:0-1300 GCA_032119755.1 Solirubrobacterales bacterium
CGAAGGGACCGGGCCCGAGCGACACAAGGTCTCGTACAAGAATCGCTTCAACCGGAGCCGTTCGTACAACGCTCGCTTCGAGGGCATCCTGAACAACCTGCAGCGCCGCTACGAAGAGACCGATTCTGATACTCAGCGAGAGCGAATCGAGGGCTACATGGCCGAGCAGCCATGCGCCTCGTGCGATGCGGCCCGGCTTCGCCCCGAAAGCCTCGCGGTTACTGTCGGGGGGCTTTCGATCGACGAGTACACGCGGCTGTCGGCCACTGCCGCACTCGAGTGGATCAGGGCGCTGGGCCTGACGGAGACAGAGCAGGCGATCGCCCGCCTCTTGATACGTGAGATCGAGGAGCGCCTCGCATTCCTGGACAATGTCGGCGTCGGATACCTCTCGCTCTCTCGTTCGGCCAGGACTCTCTCCGGAGGAGAGGCCCAGAGGATCCGGCTCGCCACACAGATCGGATCCAGTCTGGTCGGGGTCCTCTACATCCTCGACGAACCTTCAATCGGCCTCCATCAGCGGGACAACCAGCGTCTGATCGACACATTGGTCAGGCTGCGGGACCTCGGAAACACCGTGATCGTGGTCGAGCACGATGAAGGGACGATGCTCGCTGCCGACCATCTGGTCGATCTCGGCCCCGGGGCCGGCGAGTACGGTGGCCACCTGGTGGCCGCCGGGACACCCAAGCAGGTCGCCGCCAACAACAAATCACTGACCGGCCGGTTCCTCTCCGGCAAGGATCAGATCGAGACTCCTGCCGAGAGGCGTGAACCGACTGGAGAGCTCGTGGTCAAGGGGGCCGAGCAGCACAACCTGAAGTCGATCGATGCTGCGATCCCGCTGGGGGTCTTTTGCTGTGTCACCGGCGTTTCGGGGTCGGGCAAGTCGACCCTCGTCAACGAGACCGTCTACCCGGCCCTCGCAAACCGTCTCCATCAGACCAAGCTCCGCCCCGGAACTCACCGCGGGATCGAGGGCGTCAAACAGATCGACAAGATCATCAACATCGATCAGTCCCCGATCGGCCGTACTCCCAGATCGAACCCTGCTACCTACACCGGCGTGTTCGATCACATCCGTCAGCTCTACTCACAAACCCGAGAAGCGCGTGCCCGCGGGTACAAGCAGGGCAGATTCAGTTTCAACGTCAAGGGAGGGCGATGCGAGGTATGCCGTGGAGATGGTCAGATCAAGATCGAGATGCACTTCCTCCCCGATGTCTACGTCCCTTGCGAGCAGTGCAACGGCAAGCGGTACAACCGCGAGACCCTCGAGGTCAAATTCAAGGGCAAGTCG
>JAUMFR010000180.1:1310-2633 GCA_032119755.1 Solirubrobacterales bacterium
GGCGGTTGACTTTTTCGCCGATATCCCGAAGATCTCCCGAAGGCTTCGGACTCTCCACGACGTCGGACTCGACTACATCCGACTGGGACAGCCGGCGACTCAACTCTCTGGAGGTGAAGCCCAACGGGTGAAGCTCGCTACCGAGCTGTCGAAGGTCGCCACCGGCGACACCCTCTACATCCTCGATGAGCCGACGACCGGTCTTCACTTCGCGGATGTCCAGCGCCTTCTCGGAGTGCTCGACCGTCTAGTCGATGCGGGTAACACGGTGGTGGTGATCGAGCACAACCTCGATGTGATCAAGACCGCCGACTGGATCCTCGACCTTGGCCCTGAAGGGGGCGACGGCGGGGGAGAGCTGGTCGCGGCTGGGACCCCGGAGCAGGTGGCTAGGGTCACTGGCTCTTACACCGGTCAGTTCCTGGCAGAGATACTCGGCCCGCCGATAAAGGTCAAGAAGAAGGCATCCAAGGGCTCTCCCAGTCGCAAACGCCGCGCACCAGTCGCTGCGCGCTAGTCGGGCCCCAGGTTCCGGGTTTGTAGGTGGCGACCTTCGGCGGGCGCTTCAGCAGTGGTCCGACGATCCGCCAGGTTTCCTCCACTGCATCCTCTCTCGTGAACAGCTGCTGATCGCCTCGCAGGGCATCCGAGAGCAGGCGCTCATACGGTTCTGGCTCTTCGCCCGGCTTGCGCTCGAAGAGGACCTCGAGATCGGCCGGCTCGTAAGCATCCTCACCAGCCTCCTTCGCGATGAATCTGATCCTCGCTCCCGGAGTTGGATTGAGCCTGATGGTCAGGGTGTTAGGCGGCGGTTGCGATTTCGGACCAAGCGAGAGGCGAGGCGGCTGCTTGAAGTGGACGGTGATCTCCGTCTCGGTCACCGGCATGCACTTGCCTGCGCGGATGAAGAAGGGAACCCCCGCCCAGCGCCAGTTCTCCACCCGCAGTTCGAGGGCGGCGAAGGTCTCGGTCGTAGATTGGGCTGAGACGCCCTTCACCTTCCGGTACCCGGTGTACTGGCCTCTCACATAGCGCTTCGGATCAGCAGAGGGCATGGCCTTGAACAGCTCCAGCTTCTTGTCTCTGACCGAATCCGGGTCGTTTCCGGATGGCGGCTCCATCGCAACCAACGAGAGCACCTGGAGCAGGTGGTTTTGAACCACGTCGCGAAGTGCTCCTACCGGGTCGTAGAAGGATCCGCGATCTGCCACCCCGAAGTCCTCAGCCATGGTCATCTGGACGTGTGATACGTACTGTCGGTTCCAGACCGGTTCCAGCAGCGAATTCGCGAACCTGAGATAGGAGATGTCCATCACAGGTTCC
>JAUMFR010000181.1:0-7911 GCA_032119755.1 Solirubrobacterales bacterium
GACGGGGTTGCCTTCGTGGAAGAAGAGTCCGGTGACCGAGTTGAGGTGCGGGCCCGAAACGTGGTCAACGCGACCGGCGTCTGGGCGGATCGGATTGGAGTCGAAGGAGCCACCGATCTCGATGAGGTGCCTGTCATCTCGCCGAGCCGCGGTACGCACATCACACTCTCACTCGACGACCTGCCGGTCGGAGAGGCGGCATGCATCGTCCCGGCTGGAGAGGAGCGGAGGATCTTCGCCCTGCCTTGGTACGGGAGGGCTCTGATCGGCACCACCGACAACGACTACGACGGCAGTATCGACTCGGTGGCTCCGAGCCAGTCCGACGTCGAGTATCTGTTGGACGCCGTCAACTCCTACTTCGATACCGAGATCGGGCTGGACCGGGTCACCGGTGCCTTCGCCGGGGTGAGGCCGCTGATCTCCTCCGGGGACTCCCGGAAGTCCGTCGATATATCGCGGAAGGCCGAGATGTACGAGCCATCGTCGGGCATGCTGACAATCACCGGGGGCAAGTACACGACGTGGCGCCGGATGGGCAAGCAGGTAGTCGACCGGATAGTCGAGCGCGAGGGCATGACCGCTATCTGCAGGACGGCAGAGATCCCGCTGGGGCTGCCCGCTCGTCCGGGCGATCTCGACACCGATCTGAGCCTGCCCGACGGAGCGGTCGATCAGTTGGCGTTCCGATACGGGCACGGGGCGCGTGAGGTGCTCGATCTCTGCTCCGAGGCACCTGATCTCGCTGAGCCGATAATCGAAGGCTTCCCGGACTTGATGGCAGAGGTTGTGATCGCGGCACGGAACGAGCAGGCCCGCACCATCGGTGATGTGATCCTCCGTCGGACCCGGCTCGGACTGATCGCCGCTCGGGACCTCGACGACGCCGAGTCGGTTGCTCCGGTTGCGGCGCTTATGGGCCGGGAACTGGGCTGGTCGAAGAAGCGCCAGTCAGAGGAATGTGAGGCCTGGGTCGAGGAGGCGCGTCGCGAGGGAATCAATCCGCTCATCCGGGCGGAGAGGTAGGGTTCGGCGACGATGAAGCTGTTCATTGACACCGGAGCAACTGCCGAAGTCGAAGAGATCGCCGCATGGGGAGTGCTCTCGGGCGCGACCACCAACCCCTCACTGCTGGCCAAGGAAGACGGTGATCCGGGAGAGATCATCGCCCGTATCTGTGACCTGGTCGGAGGCCCCACCTCTGCCGAGGTCGTCTCCGAAGATCCCGCGGGCATGATCGCCGAGGGCCACGCCCTCAAGGCTATCCACGAGAACATCGTGGTCAAGGTCCCCTTCTGTAAGGCTGGATTGGAGGCGACCAAGTCCCTCACCGGAGACGGCATACCGGTCAACATGACGCTCGTCTTCTCACCGAACCAGGCGCTGCTTGCTGCCGCCTCTGGCGCGACCTACGTCTCCTGCTTTCTCGGTCGCCTTGACGACATCTCAGTCGATTCAGCCGCGGTATTGGGCGAGATCGTGGACTGCTTCCAGGCAGGTGGCGTGCAGTCCGAGATCATCGCCGCTTCCATTCGCCATCCAGAGCACGTCGTGACCTGCGCCCGCCTCGGCTGTGAGATCGCGACCATTCCGCCGAAGATCTTCCATCAGATGCTCGACCACCCTCTGACTACCGCAGGCGCCGAACAGTTCAGCAAGGACTGGGAGTCGCGTCCGGAGTTCGGTGAGTGGTTGCGCGCGCTCGTTGCCGGGAACGGGTAGAGGCCTCCTCTACCGTCCCACGAGGCGAGGCTGCGGGCACGGGTCCGCCCTCACTTTGTAGGGTGAGAGTCCATGCCAGCTACTGATCAGCGCCCCGGCGCAAACAAGAGACTGCCTCACCTCTCCGAACTGCACGCGCAGGCACAGGATCTGGGGATCAAGGGTTTTCGAGGCATGCGCAAGGAAGAGCTCGCCGCAGAGATAGAACGCCGCTCGAGCAAGGGGGGTAAGCGAGGCCCTGGACTCCTCGCACGTATCGCAGCCCTGTTCGGGGGCGGGAAGGGCTCGAAGAAGCCGTCGAGAAGGCCCAAGACCGCCTCCCGAAGGAGTGGCAGCGAGGACGAGGGAGGGTTCGAGGTTTCGGGTACCTTCGATCGGATGCCGAAGGGCTACGGTTTCGTCCGGCTAGAGAAGGGGTCCAAGAGCGATCAGGACAGCTACATCTCACCGTCTCAGATCCGACGCTGCAAGCTTCGCCCGGGCGATGAGGTGAAGGGAGTCGCTCGCGATCCTCGTGATGGCGAGAGGCATCGAGCCATGGTCCGCATCACCGAAGTCAACGGCAAGAAGCTCTAGGACCGCGAGGAACCGCGTTTCACGGCCGGCCCGGCGGTCTTCCGCTCAGGCGCTTCGACTGGCGCCGTAGGCGTTGTCTGCCCAGGACGGCTCGGGCGAGAGTTCGATCAGATCGTTATCGCGCTCTGGCTGGACGTAGCCGAAGGTCTGTGTGTCCTCATCGAAGATCACGTCGAGTTCACCCTCCTTGACTCGCTGATCGAGCCAGGCTCCGCGGAACACGAGACGTCGCAGCCAGTGGACGAGGCTCTTTTGCTGAGGACCGACCAGATCCTCCCAGCGCTCGTTCACGTGGACGCCGAGTGGGGATGAGGGCTCACGGATCTCACCGTTGACAGCGAGCTCCAGCAGGTCTTCGAGTTCCTCGCGGTCCAGACCGGCTTCGACGAATCCCAACTTCACCGCGGCCTGCTCGACGCGCTGCGCGAAGTCACGCTCGTTGAATGCGAAGCGGAGTTCGCCGTACTCAAGGACGTAATCCGATCCCGAGTCGTAATTGCCTCTGCGTGCTGTGTCGTCTCTCACTGTTGGTCTTGCTCCGGGCCGCTGACCGGGCTTCTCCCTTTCGGCGACCGTGAACCATGTTGCCGAATACAGGAGACGATTGCCAACTTCCGCCGGTCTCTGAACGCCGGTTTGCACACGAGGTAACGCTTGTCCCGCATAACCGACGAGAGGGTGCTAGAGGCTTGGCTCAGCGCTGCTGGCCGAAGATGCGAAGCATGAAGAGGAAGAGGTTGATGAAGTCCAGGTAAAGAGAGAGTGCTCCGTAGATAGAGAGGCGCTGACCTTCGACACCCGAGACCCCTTGCTCGGAGATCCTCTTCAGCTTCTGCATGTCGTAAGCGGTGAGGCCGGCGAAGATGATCACGCCGGCGTAGGTGGTGATCCAGTAGAGGGTGCTGCTTGCGAAGAAGATGTTCACGATGGTCGCGAGGATTAAACCGATCAGGGCACCGAACAGGATCGGCCCGAGTCGGGTCAGGTCGATATCTGTGAAGTAGCCCCAAGCGGCGAGCGAGCCGAACATCAGCGCAGTGATCCCGAAGGTCGTGTAGACCGACTCGGTGGTGTAGAGCTGGAAGATGATGGCGAAGGTGACGCCGACGGTGGCCGCGTAGAGGAAGAAGAGGGAGACTCCGAGTGCCGGGCTGATCTTCGGTAGGGCGAAGATCAAGACGAGGACCAAGGCGAGTTGCGCGACGATCACGCCGATCACGATCGTTCCGTTGCTCTCTATCTGCTGCATCAGGGATTCGTTCGAGCTGATCAGCGCGGAGACGACTCCGGTGATGATCAGGCCGGAGAACATCCAGGCGAAGACCCGTCTGAGGAAATTGGAGTCGGCCGCGACGCCTGCTCGGGCTTCGCCGGTGACCTCTTGACCCTGTTTCATACCGAATTCCACGAGAACCGAATGGTAGAGGAGGAGACGGTTGATCTCCGGCACGAGTAGGCTGCGCTGGGCAAAGGAAGGCTGTCGAGAGGAGAGTTGTTGTGGGCGATTTCGAGGGACGAAGGGTCTTCATGTCTGGCGGCAGCCGCGGTATCGGTCTCGCCATCGCCAAGAAGTTGGCCGAGGGTGGGGCCAGCGTGGCGATCGTGGCCAAGACCGACGAGCCGGATCCGCGCCTGCCCGGCACGATCCACACCGCTGCAGAAGAGATCGAACAGGCCGGAGGCAAGGCGCTTCCGATCCTGGGAGACATCAGGGACGAGACGGCTGTGACAGAGGCGGTCGAGAAGACGGTCGCCGAGTTCGGCGGCATCGATTTCTGCATCAACAACGCCTCTGCCATCAACCTCGCGCCGATGGGGGATCTACCTCTGAAACGGTTCGATCTCATGCTGAGCATCAATGTCCGGGGCACCTTCGCGGTGACGCAGGCCTGCCTGCCCCATCTCCGCGAGTCCGATCATGCGCATGTGCTCTCACTGAGCCCTCCGATCGACCCTGATCCGAAATGGCTCGAGATGCACGCTCCCTACACACTCACGAAGTATGGGATGTCGATGTTGACGCTGGGAGTGGCAGCAAGCGAGCGGGCCAACGGAGTCGCAGCGAACTGTCTGTGGCCCCGCACGATCATCGCCACGGCCGCAGTCCAGAACCTGCTCGGTGGAGACGAGGCGATGGCCAAGTCGCGCACGCCGGAGATTCTGGCCGATGCAGCCGCGGTCGTGCTCGCGCGCGACCCCGCCTCATGTACCGGTAACACCTTCGTCGACGACGAGGTCCTGGCCGAGGCGGGAGTTACGGACCTGTCGGGTTATCGCGGCGCAGCCGGCGGCGAGTTGTTGCTGGATGTCTTCCTCGACGGATGGGGGGACTTTGGACCGGACGGTCCTCCGGCCTGATCGGTCCTCAGGGGCTCTGTTTCGTGATAGATTCAGTGCGTTTAATAGGGGTCCAAATCAATTGGTATCGCTCTCTCGATACCGCGAGAGGAGCACCACCAAGATGAGGAATTCACAGAAGGCTGTAACCGCATTGACTATGGCCGCCGTCTTGTCCGTAGGCGTTGCAGCCTGTGGATCCAGCGACTCGTCGAGCGGTGATGGAGACACCTGGAGGATCGGCCTAGAGGCCCCACTCTCCGGCGAGACCGCCAACCTCGGCAAGGGGATGCTCAAGGGGGCTCAGCTCGCAGCAGACGAGATCAATGCCGACGGCGGCGTACTCGGCAAGCAGATCGAGATCGTGGAGATCGACGACGCCGGAGATGCCAAGACGGGCGTAAACGCGGCGAACAAGGCGATCGCAGACGGACTGGATGGAGTGGTTGGTCCCTACAACTCGAGCGTCGGCCTCGAGACTCTGCCTCTGTACACGGATGCGAAGGTGATGCCAGTGAGGTTGACCTCGGATACCGGTACCGAGGGTTACGGCATCACTCTGCAGCCGATGAGCTCTCAGATCGCACCTGTAACCGCCAAGGCGCTGACCGATTTCTACGGAGCCAGGTCGGTTGGCATCCTCTACGACTCGACCGAGGCGTACACCGAGGAGACGTCTGCGAAGGTCAAGCAGGAACTCGAGTCAGCCGGCGTCACGGTCACTGACTATGCGGCGATCAAGCCCGGCCAGGCTGATTACACGGATGATCTCCGCTCGGTGGAGGCGAACAACCCCGACGTGATCTACCCGGTGGTCTACTACCCGGAGGCAGCGGTCATGGCCAAGAACCTCAAGGCGATCGATGCCGGCGGCACCGATCCATTTGAGTGCCTGTTCGACTACGGGACCTACGATCAGGGCTACATCGATGACGCCGGGGTCGAGACCGCTCAGGTCTGCGATGTAGTCGGGGTTCCTGCCCCGTCAGACTTCGAGGGCTCCAGCACGTACGTCTCGAAGTTCCAGGATGAGTTTGGCGAGTCGCCGAACGTCTGGTCTCCCTACACCTATGACTCGTTGAACATCCTGGTCGATGCCGCCAAGCAAGTCGGCGGTTTCGACTACGGACAGTTGAGCGACTACCTCGCGACCGTCTCCGGCTGGCAAGGGTGGACTGGCACGGTGAACATCGAAGCCAAGACAGGAAACCGCGAGCCCGCGACGGTGGTGGTCACTCAGGTCACCTCTGAGGGCAACTTCGAAACCAGCCAAGCCTGGGCGAAGGCGGTCGGCGCTCCCTACTAGGGGCCTGACTGAAGCCCCAGAAGCGGGGCGAGATTTCAGGGCGGGTCCCTCCGGTAAGGAGTGGGCCCGCTCTCTCTTTCGGAGGTATCTCGCAGGCGGTTCAACCGTCTGCCGGTGCTGTCCGTGTGTGGCACCTCGGTTCCTCTCGCCAGCATCGCCAGCAGCAGATTGTTGGGGCTGGCCTTGCTCGATCTCGAGGATGCAGGCAGGGGCCTGTTGATCCCTCGTTGTTCTGCCGTGCACACATTCGGAATGAGATTCGACCTCGACATCACTTTCTGTGACCGGTCTCTTCGACCATTGCGGGAGGTTCGTGGAGCAGGTCCCCGGCGGTTCTTCAGCCACTCAGCGGCCTGGGCTGTTCTCGAGGTTCCGTCGGGGCGAGGGGGGAGAGGGTTCGAGGCGGGTGGCTTAACCGGCCATGCTCCCCGAGACTCTCGACCTGGCGACGGTGGTCGTCTGTGAGGATGACGATCCGACCCGGGAACTCCTCTGTGACCACCTGTCGGCCGATGGCTACAAGTCGTTGCCGGCTCCGAGTGCCTCGGATGCGCTCCGCATGTGTGGCTACAACGCACCCGATCTGCTTCTCCTCGACTTGATGCTTCCCGACGCCGCCGGCATGGACGTCCTGCGCCAGATCCGTTCGGCGGAAGGGGCGACCGACAGACTCGACCCCGACCTGCCCGTGATCGTCCTTTCCGGACGCAGCTCGGATACAGATCGGGTTCGGGGACTCTCGGAAGGTGCGGACGACTACCTGGTCAAGCCCTTCCACTACCCCGAGCTCGCCTGCCGGGTCGCGAACCTGTTGCGCCGGCGCTCTGGAGCGAGGTCAGGGCCGCTTAGGGTTGGAGAACTCGCGATCGATCCGGTGACCCGCACGGTCAAGGTCGGGGAGCGTGATGTCGATCTGGCCAACAAGGAGTTTGCGCTCCTCGCGGCTCTTGCGGCCGAACCCCACCGGGTCTTCACCAAGGAAGAACTCCTGCGTGACGTTTGGGGTTTTCAATCGATGGGTCGAACCCGCACCCTCGACTCGCACGCCTCCCGACTCCGGCGGAAACTCGACCCCGATGGGGCCCGCTACGTTTTCAACTGCTGGGGCGTGGGCTACCGCTTGATCGGCGGCTGAATGGTTCTGGTCGCGGCAGCTTCAGTCTCGATACTGGCCACCGTCCTGGCCCTCGGTTGCGGCTACGGTCTCCGACGACTCAAACGGCAGGTGAATCGGGGACTCCACGAGTTGAGGCGCCCTCTCCAGCAGGCATTCCTCGCCGCTCCGGGCACTGGCACAGGCGCCCCGGTCGAAGCTGCTTTGGAGAGGGCGCTGACAGCCCTCGACCTGCTCGATGCGGCCGCGAACAGTCGCAGGCCACCTACCCGGCGACTGCAGGTCGACGTCAGGCAGATCGTGGAGGGCTGTCTCGAGTTGAGACAGCACAGCGCCGCGGCCGAGCGGCCCTTGGTCCGCTGGGGCGCCACAGACAGTCGGGTGGTGGGGGACCCCGATCGCCTGCGCAGCGTTTTCGACAACTTGATCGAGAACGCCCTCGTTCACGGAAGGCCGCCGGTCTGGATCAGTGCGAGCGATACACGGCGTTCGTTGAGAGTCTCTGTGGGCAACGCTTCCATTCGCCCGGACCGGAACTCCAATGCGCGGACATCACACCAGGGAGGAGGCCATGGACTGCGGATAGTCAGGGACTTCGTCGCCGAGCATGGTGGTCGCTTCGAGTCTCGACAGCGCTCTCGAGGATATGAGGCGGTGGTGGAACTCCCGCGTTCGGAGCCACGGATCGGGTCGGGGTGAATCGGCGTCGCCGTGGTCTGCTGCTGCTCGGAGGCGCTGCGGTGTGCATCCTGTTCACGGTTGTCATCGCACTCCGGCTGCAACAGAAGGTGACCGCCGGGTACGGACCCATGCGGGGATCAGTAGTCGTCATCGACGAAGTCGAGCAGGGACAACT
>JAUMFR010000182.1:0-1274 GCA_032119755.1 Solirubrobacterales bacterium
TCCCCGACGCTCCGGCTCCGCTGAGGCGGGTGCGGGCTCAGGCGAACCAACTGCTGGCCGGAGGGACGGCTGCCTTCGAGGAGCGGATCTCGGATCTCCGCGGCTACCCGATAGTGGTCAACAAGTGGGCCTCTTGGTGTGGTCCGTGCCGGTTCGAGTTCCCCTTCCTCCAACAAGCCGCGATCCTGTACGGCGAGAGCGTCGGGTTCATCGGGGTGGACTCCGACGACGCAGAGGCACCCGCCGCCACCTTCCTCCAGAGTCTCCCCTTGCCCTACCCCTCCTACTTGGACCCGGACTCCGAGATAGCCGATCTGATCAAGGCTCCGACCGCCTTCCCGGCAACCGCGTTCTTCGATCGACGGGGTCGACTGGTCCACCTCAAGCAAGGCGTCTACTCCGATGAGCAGGAGTTGATCGCGGACATCGAGCGCTGGGCAAGATGACCGTGGGGGAGTCCACCCCGGAAGTCCGGCTGGACCAGCTGACCGGACTGCGGACGATCCTCGCTCCTGCGCGGGCGGACCGCCCGATGGACTTCGGAATCGCAGAACACGGACCGGTGGCAGCCCATACCTGCCCGTTCTGCGAGGGCAACGAGCAGGACACACCTGCGGAGCTCTGGGCGGACCGACCCGAGGGAGCAGAGGGTGGGCCCGGCTGGCTGGTGCGCGCGGTCCCGAACCTGTACCCGGCTCTCGGGGGCGAAGTGGGAGACGACACGGGAGCTGCATCGACGGGCGACCCCCTTAAGGCAGCCGCTCGGGCGGCCCGGGTAGAGCTCTTCGAGAGGGTTCCGGCGAACGGGGAACACGAGGTGATCGTCCACTCTCCCAAGCATCTCCGGACACTCGCCGAGCTCGACGAGCGTTCGCTGTCGGCTGCGGTGAACGGTTGGAGGGAGCGCATCAGAGCTCACCGGAACAGCCGCTGCGTGCAGCTGATCGTCAATGAGGGCCCCGATGCGGGCGCGTCACTCGAGCACACTCACGCTCAGCTCTACGCGATGGACTTCGTTCCCGCAGCGATCGCCCGGGAACGGGAACGGTTCCGCTCGCACCACGATGCGACCAACGGCGGGGAGCTGCTCGCCGACATCGTCAGCGAGGAGATCCGCCGCGACGAACGGGTGGTGGCGGTAGACGACGAGGCCGTACTGATCTGCCCCTGGGCATCGAGGAGCCCGTTCGAATTGCGCCTCATCCCGCGCCTGACCGAGGGAGACTTCGCCGCCGACGGCATGGACGGAATCGGTGTAGGGATGCTGTCGACCG
>JAUMFR010000182.1:1284-1775 GCA_032119755.1 Solirubrobacterales bacterium
CACTGGCACATAGACATCGCTCCGAGGATCTCGATCCGAGCGAGTTACGAGATCGCCACGGGTGTCGACATCAACATCTTTCCGCCAGAGCGCGCTGCCCGCGAGCTCAAAGAGGCGCTCGGCACCCCCTGAACGACCAAGGGCCCCGAAGGGCCCCTGATTTCGAAACGGTTCGATTCAGAGTGACTAGGCGCCAGCCGGCTCGCTCACGCCGCCCTTCGGATTGGGGCCGTACTCGTTCTTACCCTCATCACTCTTGGTCAGCATGAACACCAGCATCACGATGAAGCCGATGATCGGAATGATCTGGATCCACCACCACCATCCGCTCTTGCCCGTGTCGTGCAGTCGCCTGATCGTGGCCGACAGCACCGGGAAGAAGAACGCGATTGCGGCTATCCAGTAGAGGAGACCCCCGCCCAAGGTATCGAGGCCGATGAGCCCATCGATGAATGCGGCGACGAAGACCGCGATCACATTGGCGAGATACA
>JAUMFR010000183.1:0-10774 GCA_032119755.1 Solirubrobacterales bacterium
TTGTTGGGGGTCTGCCCAGGGGCGCCGATCTCCGGCCTGCCTCCCGGCGGCAGACACTGGTACGTGGTCAGACAGGTCGGGTCGCCCGACCGGGACACTTTCATGGAGGCGGTTCCTCTGGGCGGTGGTCTGATCGACGGGATCCTCGAGGAAAGAGGGATCCCCTGGTCACGCGCCGTGATCGGCGGCTTCAGTCAAGGATGCGTGGTCTCACTGGCCCTCGGACTCGGAAAGGGCCGACAAACACCGGCTGGGATCCTCGGCATGAGCGGCTTCCTGCCGCAAGTAGAAGGATGGCCGCTCGACGCCGTCTCGCGCCCGGGCCTCCCGGTATGGCTCTCGCACGGGATCCTCGATCAGGTGATCCCGGTCGAATTCGGCCGTGCGGCAAGAGACGCGCTCGAAGGCGACGGCCTCTCCCTCACCTACCGTGAGACCGACTTCCCCCACGCAATCGACCCCGGCCTGATTCCGGAGATCGGCACATGGCTGGAGGCGGCGCTCTCCCGTGACTGAGCCCACGCGAGACTAGACTCGCTTGGATGAAACTCGCAGTCCTAACCGCTGGCGGTGATTGTCCTGGCCTGAACGCCGCCATCAGGGCGATCGTCATGTCAGCCCATGCTGACGGCAACCGGGTGGCGGGAATCGGTCACGGCTTCAAAGGACTCGCTGAGCCAGATCTCCGCGATCTCGGACCGGAGGAGGTAGATGGAACGATCGCCCAAGGCGGGACGATCTTGGGAGCATCCAGCTTCGACCCCTTCCGTGAGGACGCCGTCGATGCGGTTCGAGAGACCCTCGATCGCGAGTCACTCGACGCAGTCATCGTGATCGGGGGCGAACACTCGATGGAGATCGCACGTCGACTCGAGGTGGAGCATGGTCTGCCGACGGTCGGAGTCCCCAAAACGATCGACAACGACGTAGTCGGGACCGACCTGACATTCGGATTCGACACAGCCGTGCAGATCGCCACCGAGGCGATAGACCGGCTGCACACCACGGCCGAGTCACACGATCGTGTGATGGTGGTCGAGGTGATGGGACGCAATACCGGCTGGATTGCACTGTGGTCAGCACTCGCGGCGGGAGCAGATGCCGTCCTGATCCCCGAAGTCGAGAGGACGGTGCCTGACCTGATCGAGACGATCACTCGTCGCCACGAAACAGGCAAGGATTTCTCCATCGTCGTAGTCGCCGAGGGAGCCACTCTCCACACCGCTCCGGGAGTGGGCGAGCGGGTGACAATATCCGCTCACGAAGACCACTACGGATATGAACGTCTCGGTGGGATCGCGGTCGAGCTCGCGCGTCTGCTCGACGCAGGGACCGGATTCGAGGTGCGAGCAACGATCCTGGGTCACATCCAGCGGGGTGGCTCTCCCACGTCCACCGACCGTGTGCTCGCGACGCGGCTCGGAAACACCGCCTACGAGGCTGTTCGCAACGGCGATTTCGGGGTGATGGCTGCCCTCCGCGGGGCAGAGACGACTCTCGTTCCACTGGCGGACACCGCAGGCGTAAAACGGGTGGATCCGGAGATGGTCTCCCTCGCCGATCGCCTCGGAATCATCTGAGTTCGGCCGCTAGCCGAGGAAGATCGTTGCGTCTATCTCGATCGAAGCACCGAGTGGCAGCTCCGCAACTCCGACAGTTGCTCGCGCGGGTGGCGATCCCCCGCTGAAGTGTTCCCCGTAGGCACGGTTGATCTCGGAGAACTCACCCAGCCGTGTCGTGTAGATGGTGATCTTCACCGCATCTGCCAGCGTGCAATCTGCCGCGAGACAGACCGCCTCGAGGTTCAGCAGACAACGACTGGTCTGTTGCGCCAGATCTCCAGAGACCATCTCTCCGGACTCGGGATCGAGAGGCAGTTGTCCCGAGCAGAACAGGAAGTGGCCGGCGCGGACAGCCTGACTGTATGGACCGATCGCCTCGGGTGCGGAATCAGAGGAGATGCCCTCGCGCTTGGCGGACATCCTGCCGGTGCCTGCCGCTTACGGGCGCCGGATCCAGTCGATTATGGGCTGCGTGTACTGCAGCACGGCACCAGTGAAGACTCCTCCGAGGAAGAGGATGGCGCAGACCGGGCCTGGGACGCCGAAGGTGTAAGCGACGACCATCACGATCGCTCCCAGCACTGTGAAGACGGGCATGACCACGTGCTGAAGCCTAACGCCTCAAGGCGTCGACCGATTCGCCGACCACGACCGAAACAGCCTCCACGGCCGCGTCCGGATCGCCGGCTTCGTCCACCACTCTGACCAGACGACTTCCGATGATCACGCCGCCTGCGACGCTTCCTATCTCTGCGACCTGCTTCGTGCTCGAGATCCCGAAACCGACTGCAACCGGGACCTCAGACACATCGCGCACCTCGGAGATCAGGGCTGAGAGATCGTCGGCCATTCGTGCCCTCTCCCCCGTGGTCCCCGTGGACGAAACCAGATAGATGAATCCCCTCGCCTGCTCCGCGATCGCCTTGCGCCGATCCGGCGGAGTGGTCGGTGCGATCAGCGGCACGAGGACGAGCCCCTCGGCATCGAAGGCCTCCCTCACCGGTCGAGCTTCTTCCAGTGGGAGGTCCGGGACGATCGCTCCCGCTGCGCCGGCCTCGGCGATCTTTCGGGCGAACGTCTCAGGCTCGTTCAAGATCATGTTCGCGTAGCAGAGCAGCACCACCGGAATCCTCGCCGAAACCGCGCGACAGGTCTCGAGTACCGATTCGAGATTCGCCCCGGCATCCAGCGCTCTGGTGGCTGCTGCGTGGATCACGGGGCCGTCTGCGAGCGGATCGGAGAAGGGGACCCCCAACTCGATCAGATCCGCGCCTGAATCGACGTAGGCGTTCGCCACTGCGGTCGCGGTCGCGACGTCGGGGAAGGCGCCCATCAGGTACGGCATCAGCGCTGCGCGGCCCTCGCCTCCGGCTCGTGCGAACGCATCGGCAACGGACTCGCTGCCTGAGGTCGATCCTCTTCCTGCGCCCAACTCAGGCTCCCCCAGCGATCTTCTGAACGACCTCCGCGAGATCCTTGTCGCCTCGTCCACTCATGGTCAGGAGGTCGCAACCAGCCTCCGCCTCCCTTCCTTCGTCGGAGAGCAACCAGGCAACGGCGTGGGCCGGTTCGAGCGCAGGGATGATGCCCTCCAGGCGGGCCAGTTCTCCGAAGGCGGCGAGGGCGTCTTCATCCCCCACTGCCACGTAGCGGGCTCGCTCGAGATCGCGCAGATGAGCGTGCTGGGGGCCGACTCCCGGATAATCCAGACCTGCGGATACCGAATGTGCCTCGAGTATCTGTCCCTCTGAGTCCGAGATGACCGAGGACATCGCACCGTGGAGGACTCCCGGCTTGCCGGCGACCAGCGATGCCCCGTGGCTGCCGGATTCGATTCCCGAGCCCGCCGCTTCGACACCGATCAGTTCAACCGGGTCCTCGAGGAAAGGTACGAAGGTCCCGATTGCGTTCGAACCACCACCGACGCAGGCGATGACCCGTGCAGGGAGTGATCCCGTGACGGTGAGGATCTGCTCTCTCGCCTCGTCTCCGATGACTCGCTGGAGATCCCGGACGAGAGCCGGGTAAGGAGCGGGACCTACGGCCGAGCCGATTATGTAATGGGTGTCCTCGACGTTCGTCACCCAGTCACGGATCGCCGCGCTCACCGCCTCCTTCAGGGTGCGAGCCCCTGCATCGACGGGCACCACCTCGGTACCCATAAGCTCCATCCGCTCGACGTTGGGTGCCTGTCTCCGAATGTCCTCGCTACCCATGTAGACGGCACAGTCGAGACCCAGCAGCGCACAGGCGGTGGCGGTCGCAACCCCGTGCTGGCCGGCCCCTGTTTCGGCGATCACCCTCCGCTTGCCCATCCTCCTCGCGAGTAGTCCCTGGCCAATCGCGTTGTTGATCTTGTGCGCACCGGTGTGAGCAAGATCCTCTCGCTTGAGATATACCTCGCGGCCGACTCGCTCCGAGAGCCTCTCCGCCAGGTAGAGAGGCGTGGGGCGCCCTACGAAGTCCCTCAGCAGTCGGCCGAGCTCAGCAGTGAATTCGGGATCGTCTCTCGCCTCGAGCCAGGCGGCGGAGAGCTGGTCGAGAGCCGGCACCAGGGTCTCGGGTACGAACCGCCCGCCGTAGCTGCCGAAATGGGACTCGAGACCGCCAGGTGCGCTGTCGGAGATCTTGGTGGAGGCCTCCATTCGTTCAGGCCTCCGCGACCGCTTCGCGGTTGCCGGCGGCTTCGAAGAGGGCCCGCATCAGCACCGCATCCTTGACGCCCGGGGCAGACTCGATCCCGCTGGCTACATCTATCGCAAAGGGTCGCGCTACCTCGATCGCCTCGGCAGCGTTTTCGGGATTGATTCCTCCAGCGAGAATCGCCGGTATCTCGGACCGACGGCGGGCCATGTGGGCCCAGTCGAATCTCTGACCGGTACCGCCCCTGACCGAGCTCGGAGCGAGCGTGTCGAACAGGTGGTAATCGGTGCGGAACGCCTCCGCGTTATGGACATCGGCTGCAGACGCCACTGGGAAGGCCTTGATGACCTTCGCGCCAGTTCTACGTGCCACCTCGGAGCAGAAGTGAACCCCTTCGTCACCGTGCAACTGAACCATGTTCAGACCGGCGTCCTCGACAGCCTTGGCGACCTCGGAGAGGGTCGGGTTGACGAAGACCCCGACCACTTGGGTCCGCCTCTTGAGTAACGCCCCGAGCTCGACCGCCTGCTCCTCGGGTACGAACCGGGGACTCTGCGACCAGAAATTGATGCCAACCGCCCAGGCACCCAACTCGGCCGCCAGCTCGGCATCCTCGGGCCGGGTAACTCCACAGATCTTGATTGCGGTCATGGAGCAAAGCGTAGGCGGTCGGGGCACCAGCCAACGCCATCACCCGCCCGAATCCAGCCCGGCAGGGATCAGTCGGCGGCACTGCGACTTACGGAAGCCTGTGCTCGCTCGTTCCCTCTTCGCCCGGAAAGAGGTCTTGGAAGGCCGACCCAGGCTCACTACCGGCCATCAGAGCCTCGCCCACCAGAACGGCGTCTACTCCGACCCGGTCCAACTCGACCACCGCCTCGCGGGTCGCGATTCCGCTCTCTGACACGACCGTCATCCCCGCAGGTACCTCGGTTACCAGGTCGAGCGTCGTCCCGACATCGACTGACAGGTCGTCCAGGTTTCGGTTGTTGATCCCCAGCACATCGGCCTCCATCGTGAGTGCAGCCTCGAGTTCTTCACGATCGTGCACCTCGACCAGACAGTCGAGATCGATCGCTCTGGCCTCGCGGTGCAGAGCAGCGAGATCATCGTCGACGAGAGCGGCGACGATCAGGAGCACGGCATCGGCACCGTTGGCCTTCGCCTCATAGAGCTGGTAGCGATCCACCACGAAGTCCTTCTCCAGGATCGGGAGATCCGAGCAACTACGAGCCTCTCGGAGATCAGCCAGAGAGCCCCCGAAGAAGTCTTCGTCGGTCAGGACCGACATCGCAGCCGCGCCGGCCTGCTCATAGGCAAGTGCCACCTGCGCCACCGACGCTTCGGGTCGGATATCCCCCGCGCTCGGAGAGCGTCGCTTGAACTCGGCGATCACGGATATCCCCGGTCGAGTGAGCGCCTCCTTGAACGGGCGCTGTCCGTCGCCACCGAGTTCGATCTTCCCCTCGAGCTCGGTGAGGGGAGTCTCCAACTTGCGAGTCTCGACACGAGCCCTGGCTGCCTCGACGAACTGATCCATCATCCCCATCAGACGCCACCCTGCTCGGACAGACGGACCGTGAGGTCGATCAGTTGCTCCAACTTCTTGCTTGCAGCACCGGAATCGATCGCACTCGTCGCCCTCTCCATCCCGGCAGAGAGATCATCCGCGGCACCGCCGACGACGATCGCGGCCGCAGCATTGAGGACGGTGACCTCTCTGGCTGGACCCGTCTCTCCGGCCAATACGGTTCGGGTCACCTCCGCGTTCTCTTCCGGTGAACCTCCTGCGATTTGCTCGATCGAGGCGGAAGCGAGCCCCAACGCGGCCGGATCGACGGTCCATTCGGTCACGGCTCCGCCGGTGACCTCGATCACCCTCGTCGGGGAGCAGATCGAGAACTCATCGAGTCCGTCGTCCGCCGAGACCACGAAGGCCCGCTCACAGCCGAGCGCAATCAAAGCCTCGGCCATCATCTCCTGACAGTTGCGGTCCGAGACCCCGAGCAGTTGTCGAGAGGCTCCGGCGGGATTCGTCAGGGGCCCAAGGAGGTTGAAGATGGTCCTAACGCCAAGAGCCTTGCGCACCGGGACTACGTGGCGGGTTGCGGCGTGGTGACGTGGCGCGAACATGAATCCGAAGCCGATCTCGCGGATGCATTCCGAGACCTGCTCAGGGGAGAGCTCGATGCCCACTCCGAGCGCCTCGAGCAGATCGGCCGAACCCGACCTGCTCGTGGCCGACCGGTTGCCGTGTTTCGCCACCGGTACCCCGGCCGCCGAAGTCACGAGGGCGGCAGTCGTGGAGATGTTGAAGGTCGTCGGTCCTCCACCCGTCCCGGCGGTATCGACCAGGCTCTCCACCGGCGCGTGGACTCGATCCGATAGGTCGCGCATCGTCTTGGCCAGTCCCACGACCTCGTCCACGGTCTCTCCCTTTGCACGGAGAGCGATCAGGAGTGCAGCGGTCTGAACCTCCTCACCCCTCCCCTCCATGATCTCTCTCAGGGCAGCGGCGGCCTGCTCGGTGGAGAGGTTCTCGCCCGCGCAGAGGTGGTCGATCGCATCGGTGAGGATCTGGTTTGGCATCAGCGGGTTCCCTCGAGGAAGTTACGGATCAGGTGCGGTCCCTGCGGCGTCAGCACGGACTCTGGGTGGAACTGGACACCCTCGACCGGAAACTCGCGATGCCGGACCCCCATCACGACCTCACCGAAAGTAGACGTCACCTCGAGCGAATCCGGGATGGTCGTCGGATCCGCAACCAGTGAGTGGTAGCGACCTGCGACCAGTGGACTGGGCAGACCCGAGTAGATCCTCCTGCCGTCATGGACCACCTCGCACTCCTTGCCGTGTATCGGTTCGCCGCGCACCACCTGGCCACCGAAGGCCTCGACGATCGCTTGGTGACCCAGACACACACCCAGGACCGGGGTACCTGCCGCAGCGAATGCCTCGATGATCTCTACCGAGACACCGGCCTCGTCGGGCGTGCACGGTCCAGGCGAGACGACTACCCGATCCGGCTCCCGAGCCAGAGAATCGGCGACGCTCTCAACGTCGTTGCGCACCACATCGACCTCGGCGCCCAGCTCACCCAGACACTGGACCAGGTTGTAGGTGAAGGAGTCGTAGTTGTCGATGACCAGGACATCTAGGTTGCTCATGGCCACTCCGGCTGGTCCGATGCGAGCTCGATCGCCTTGAAGATCGCCTTCGCTTTGGTGACCGACTCGTTGTACTCGTAGGTCGGCTTGGCATCGACCACGGTTCCTCCTCCGGCCTGGACGTGTGCCTGACCGTCCTTGACCAGGACGGTTCTGATGTAGATGGCAGCGTCCAGGTCGCCCGTGTATGAGAGGTAGCCGACGGCCCCGCCGTACGGACCCCTCTTGTGCGGTTCGACCTCATCGATGATCTGCATCGCTCGTACCTTCGGTGCGCCAGAGAGCGTTCCGGCGGGGAGAGTCGCCTTGAGCACGTCCATCGAACTGACGCCGTCACGCAGGGTTCCGGACACGCGGCTGACGATGTGGAGGACGTGGGAGTAGGTCTCCACGGTCATCAGTTCGTCTACCTTCACGGTGCCGTACTCGCTGACGCGTCCGAGATCGTTCCTGCCCAGGTCGACCAGCATCACATGCTCTGCCCTCTCCTTTGGATCGGACAAGAGTCTCTCGGCACGTCTGCGGTCTTCCTCGTCGTCGCCCGAACGAGCGTAGGTGCCGGCAATCGGCCTCGTCTCGACCCTCCGGTCCGCCACCTTGACCAGCGGCTCTGGAGATGCGCCCGAGATCTGGAAGTCCCCGAAGTCGAGGAAATACATGTACGGGGAGGGATTGACGGTTCGTAGCCCCCGATAGATGGAGAAGGCATCGATCTCGGTCGGAGCGGAGAAGCGCTGCGATGGCACCACCTGGAACGCATCGCCGGCCTTGATGTACTCGATGATCCTCTCGACATTCGATTCGAACTCGTCCTGACTCAGGTTGGATTCGAACTCCGGAGCCGGAGGATGGTCCTTCCGCCCGAACTCCGGTACGGGGTTACGCAGCAGCTGACGAACCTCTTCGATCCTCTCTGCAGCCCTCTCCCACGCGCTCTCCACACCGCCGTCCTCTTCGACGAAGGCGTTGGCGAGGATCGAGAGCTCGTGGCGTTGGTGGTCGAAGGCGACGATCACGTCGGAGATCATCAGCGACATGTCGGGTACTCCTATCGGATCGGGATTGGGCGGTCCGAGGGGTTCGACCGTCCGCACGAGGTCGTACCCGAAGTACCCCACAGCGCCACCGGAGAACGGGGGGAGATCCTCGAGCTCGGCGACCTGATACCGCTCGAGGTAACCGGCCACAGCCGCGTACGGATCAGGAGCTGCAATGACTCGATCGGCCGGGGCATCGGGCGAGTACGAATCGCCCCACTCGCTCAACTCTCCCTCTGACCAGCGAAGGACCGCGCGCGGGCTGAACCCCAGGAAGGACCATCTCCCAAGCCTTCCCTGCTCAGCGGACTCGAGAAGAAAGGTCGGTCCCTCCCCTCGGAGTTTGAGCAGAGCCGAGACGGGTGTCTCGCAGTCATCGATGAAGGTTCGCCTCAGCGGGATGACATTCGCCCCCTCGGCCACCAATCTACGGGCAGCATCCATTCCCGGGCTGATCCCGGTGGCAGTTTCCCCGGGAGTGCCCCCTTCGTTGCTCACGCGGCCAGTGTAGGTGCGGGGGCGACGAAGCCTGAACGAGCGGTACCGATCCAGGTCAGTCGATACCCAGGCGATCGAGTAGCCCCTCGTCCCTCCTCCAGCGCTCACGCACGCGGACGCGGAGATCCAGGTACACCGGCCCCCCGATCTCACGCTCGATCTCGGGCCTTGCCGCTGTGCCTATCTCCTTGATCTTCTGGCCCTGTTTGCCGATCAATATCGCCTTCTGTGTATCGCTTTCAGCCCAAACGAGTGCGGATACGACGACCTGTCCGTCCTCGTCGGAAGAGATCTCTTCCACCTGCACCTCGACTGCGTGCGGAAGCTCGTCTCTCGTCCGGTGTAGCACCTGTTCACGAATCAGTTCGGCGAGGGCGATCTCGCTCGGCTGATCGGAGGTCTGATCAGCCGGGTAGAGCATCGGCCCCTCCGGTACCAGTTGGGCGAGCCTGTCGACCAGCGGCTCGAGGCCCTCTCCGGTCTTCGCGCTCACGGGGAATATCTCGTCCACGACATCCAGCTGCGCTGCATCGGACAGGACGGGCACGAGCTCGGCGTGCCCGATCCGGTCGGCCTTGTTGACCGCGCAGATGACCGGCGTACCCGCCTTCGCCGCCAAGAGCGCCTTGGCGATGAATCTGTCGCCCGGGCCTATCCCCTGATCCGCATTGACCACGAACAGCACCACGTCACTGTCGGCGATCTCACGCTCCACCCGGGACTGCATTCGGCGGGTCAACTCGTCCCGCGGACGCTGCACGCCCGGCAGATCGGTCAGTACGAGTTGCCAGCCAGCGGAGGTATCGGTGGCTATCCCCCGCACTGCTCTGCGGGTCGTCTGGGGTCGATCGCTGACGATCGCCACATGTCCACCTACGAGCGCGTTGACCAAAGTCGATTTCCCTACGTTGGGCCGACCCGCGAGTCCGACGAAACCAGCCCTGCTCACCGGGGTCCGCCGGCGCCGTCCAGACCAGCAAGGATCTCGGCCTGAAGCACGAGCATCTCGCCACCGTCCGTCTCGTGGTCGTATCCACAAAGATGGAGCGTGCCGTGTACGGCCGCTTCGATCACATCGCGTGCATGATCTGGACAGATGAATACATCGCCCATCTCACGCGGCACATCCCCTTCCGGGCTCTCATCGTCGATCGGGAAGGCGAGCACGTCGGTGGCTTCATCCACTCCGCGATGGGCGTAATTGAGGGTCCGCATCCTCCCTTCGGCCACGATCTCCACCCCCACATGACCTGAGGTGACGCCCGCGGCAGCGAGCGCGGCCGCCACGGCTTCCTGCAGATCTTCGGGGCAGTCGCTCAAGTCAATGCTCATCGCTTCCCTTTCCGGCGCTCCGAGAAGCGTCCGTACGCCTCGACGATTCGCTGGACCAGACGATGCCTGACCACGTCATCGCCGCCGAAGCGGATGAAGCTGACATCGGGAACCGAATCGAGGATTTCGCCAACCTGCACCAACCCCGACTGCGATTCGTCTCCGAGATCGATCTGGGTGATATCGCCGGTCACGACCATCTTCGAGCCGAATCCGAGCCGGGTGAGGAACATCTTCATCTGCTCGGGTGTCGTGTTCTGAGCCTCATCGAGGATCACGAAGGAGTCGTTCAGCGTGCGTCCGCGCATGAATGCGAGAGGCGCTACCTCGATCGTCCCTCGTTCGAAATATGAGTTCACCCGCTCCGGATCGAGCATGTCGTAGAGGGCATCGAATAGAGGTCGGAGATAGGGGTCCACCTTGGCCTGGATGTCACCGGGGAGGAATCCCAGACGCTCCCCTGCCTCGACCGCAGGGCGGGTGAGGATGATGCGGCTCACGTCGCCGCGAGACAGGCATGCAACGGCTGCCGCCA
>JAUMFR010000184.1:0-4421 GCA_032119755.1 Solirubrobacterales bacterium
AAGCGGTCAAGCGTCGATCGAGTTGATCGCGGGGCTGCCCGTACTGCTAATGGCCGGTGGGCTGGCGCTGCAACTGCTTCTGGTCGGGTATTCGGTCTCGCTGGCTGACGGAGCGAGTCAGGCCGGGGCTGTCGCCGCTGCTTCCGGAGTTGATCCAGTACAGGCTTCTCGAGAGAACCTTCCGCCGTGGGCTCGTAGTCGGGCCAAGGTGGAGATGAGGGGGGAGCGAGTGGAGGTTCGACTCCAGCCGCCAACCGCCGTTCCGGGAATCGCCCGTTGGCTGGAGGTACGGTCCAGTGCGTGGGCGGTGCCGGACCCCTCTCCCTCGTGGGACCCGCAGCCATGAGCAACCGCGCGATAGCGGTCGTCGGGTCCCCACAGGTCGAGTCGACCGTCGGTCTCGCAGCTTCGATCGCGGTGGCCAGCGCCAAGGCCGATGGAGAGTCCTGTTTGCTGGTCGATCTGGTTCCGGACGATGCCGTCTCGCGCTCCTCGACCCTTCTTGCCTCTGCCGAGGCACGTTCGCTCGAGGCCAGATTACGAGGCGCAGGACTCGAATCGGCCTCCCGAGGTCATATCTGCACGATTTCCCTCGGCCAGTCGAGCTGGGACGAGATCGCTACGGCGGAGCTGACCGAGGCTGCCACACCGAGTCGGATCGTGCTCTCGCTCGGATCGAAACGACCCCACGAGCGGATCGCCGAATGGCAGGAAGGAGTCGGGGGATGTGTGGCGCTGCTGGACCTACCGGCCGAGAGATCGCTCGGAGCCCTGGTCTTCGCCGAGATGTCGGCTCGGGGTATTCCCGTGAAGCTCTGCGGCAGGCCGCCCGGGTTGGTTGCTGCCAGGCGCGCGTTGGCCGGGGTGTTGCCCGGCGGGCACGCCGAGGAGTATGGGATGAGGGTGGTCTCGCACTTCGATCGAGTGAGCAGAAGCGGCTACGGCGCAAGGTGATCCCGAACCGAACGGTCTCCGAGCGGGGCCAAGTCGCCCCAGCCGTGCTCGGGTGTGCCTTGGCGGTGGTGTTCGCATCTTCCCTGTTGGCAGGAATCGGCGGTGCCACCACCGGCGCATCCCGACTCCAACGAGCTGCCGATCTCTCAGCGCTCTCTGCAGCTCGCACCCTCTATGAGGGCCTCCCTGACCTACTTGCTCAGGGGGGTCCTCACCGGTCGGTGGAGGATCTCAAGGGGGACGCTCTGAACTCAGCCGAACTAGCTGCTCGCCGAAACGGGGTAGACCCGGCGAGGGTCCGGGCCTTCTTCGAAGCGGGAGATCCACCCCTGCGGGTCAGGGTCGAAATGGTCGGTGGGATCAGTCTCGAGCGGCTGCCCGGCGGAGATCGATTGATGGGATCCGATCGGGGGGAGATCCGGGTGCTTGCCTCGGCCACTGCCGAGGCCGCGCCACCACCGGGCTGGTGGACGGGAATGCCTGCCTATGCGTCTGGCGGTGGCTACGCGGGTCCGCTCTCTTACCGAAACGGTGAAGGCATGCGCCCCGACGTGGCCGCTGCGTTCGATCGGATGTCGCGCGCTGCTGCCAGCGCAGGTGTGGCGCTGTACGTGGTCTCCGGATTCAGATCCGATGCAGAACAGGCCGAACTCTTCGCCCGGAACCCTGATCCGCGCTGGGTTGCCCCGCCGGGTAGATCGCTTCATCGCTGCGCTACCGAACTCGACATCGGTCCGGCTTCGGCCTACGGATGGCTTGGTGCCAAGGCTCGGAGATTCGGTTTCACGCAGCGCTACTCGTGGGAGCCGTGGCACTACGGCTTCACTGCCGGTCCGGCGCCGTGCGCGTCGATATCGGGCACCGGTTCGAACGTCACCCCGGAGGCAGGCGCGGCTGGCTTGCCCTCGTTCGTGCCAGCTCGTTTCAGGTCCCCCATCGTCAGAGCGGCGGCGAGATCGGGCGTCTCGGCGATCCTTCTCGCTTCGCAGCTGATGGCGGAGTCGGGTTTCGATTCGGATGCCGTATCTCCAGCAGGTGCAGCTGGAATCGCCCAGTTCATGCCGGCAACCGCTCGCGAGTGGGGACTCCGGGACCGGTTCGATCCGGTGGCCTCGATCGCGGCTCAGGCCAGGTTCATGGGTTCGCTGCTACGGCAGTTCGGCTCGGTTCCACTCGCCCTTGCGGCATACAACGCCGGTCCGGGCGCGGTCTCGTCGTGCGAGTGCATTCCCCCGTATCCGGAGACACAGGCCTACGTCGCCCGGATCCTCGCCCTGATGGACGGTAGTGGTGCGCTCCTCGTGCCAATGCCTGAGATCAGACTCGTACGGTGATCGAAGTGACTCAGTCTGGAAGCAAGCGGCCAACCGAGTCGGCCACGCAGCAGGGCTTCTCCGAGCCCTCGACCTCGACGGTGAACCTGACCACGATCTGCACCCAGCCGCCACCCACGTCTTCCACCTCGACCAGCTCGGCCGTGGCTCGGATATTGGATCCGGCTGGCACCGGAGCAGGGAAGCGAACCTTGTTCCACCCGTAGTTGACGGCGAGCTTGAAGCCATCGAGCTCCATGAGCTCCATCCGAAGGCCGTCGATCGCCGAGAGAGTGAGATTCCCGTGTGCGATCGTGGTGCCGAAGGGACTCTCGGTCTTCGCCCGCTCCACATCGACGTGGATCCACTGATCGTCTCCGGAGAGTTTGGCGAACTCGTCGATGTCCTCCTGAGTGATGGTTCGCCATTCACTGGGGCCGACCTGCTGGCCCTGCAGCGCCTTCAACTCCTCCAGACCAGTTGCCTTTACGCCTGCCATCCGACTACTTGCCCGAGTTCTCGGAGACGTACTTGGCCACCGCGTCGATCTGGGCGTCGGTCAGGACGCCCTCGAATACGGGCATCCCGCCACCGCCGTTGATCATCTGGGACCTGACCTCCTCGTAGTCCACCCCAGCGGAGTCGAGGTTCGGTCCCACGTTGCCGTCGGTTCCCGCTGCCGAGAGCGTGTGGCAGGTGCCGCAGTTCTGTACGAAGAGCGACTGCCCCTCGGCGGCGGTGGCTGAGCCACTCTGCTCGGTCGTCGGCGTGGCAGACGATCCTCCCGACGATTCCGAGTCTCCACCTCCACAGGCGACGAGTCCGAACGCGGCGATGAGCGCTGCGCTGCTGGTCAGTACTACGGCTGCTGGCTTGCGCATCTGGTGGAGCTCCTTCCCCGAAGCATCGATTGCCGACCACCTTAGCGCGCGGGGAGGACCCGGACTCGGCTCAGTCGCCTTCGAACTCGGGCTTCTCTCCGGCGAAGAATGCCTCCACGCCGCGTTTGAGGTCCTCGGTGCCCATGCTGTCGGCTATCCCGTGGCGCTCATGCTGGAGTTGTTCGGTGATCGAGTTGTCCAGGCTGCTCGCGATCAGAGACTTCGACATCCGGGTGTAGTGAGGAGCGAGCTTCGCGAGTTTCTCGGCTTTCGCGAGTGCCGCCGCCGCGAGCTCGTCGTCGGGCACGACTTCACCCACGAGGCCGAGTTCGAGGGCTTGGTCGGGCTTTATGACCGGATCCTCCAGCGCAAGCTCGATCGCTTTGGCTGGTCCCACTACGCGTGGGAGGAAGTAGGTCATGCCCCCGTCCGGTGAGGCACCAATCCGCCCGTAGGCGATGACGAAGAAGGCACTCTCGGCAGCGATCCTGATGTCGCAGGAGAGAGCGAGAGAGAAGCCCGCACCTGCGGCCGCTCCGTTGATCGCCCCGATGACCGGATATGGGATACGCCTGAAATCCACGATCGCTTGATGGAGCACCTCGGCTCCGCGACGAACCTCTGCAGGTAGATCGATATCGGGCTCTTCGACCCCCTTCTTGAACCAGTTGACGTCGCCGCCTGCGGAGAAGGCGCGTCCCGCTCCGGTCACGATCAGGGCCCGGAAAGGCGCGCGGTCGGCGAGCCAGCTCGCGGCGAGGGTCATCTCGCCGATCATCTGAGGACTCATGGCATTGACATCGTCGGGGCGATCGAGCATCAGTTGACCGATCTTCCCGTCGTCGGAGAGCGACGAGATCTTCAGCGTCTCGAACTCAGGTGGTGTGTTCTCGGTCAAACCGGCCTCGATTTCCTCTCGATTCCCTTCTTTTCACGGTTTCGATCATTGGTGAGCCTACCCTGTGTGAGATGAAGAAGACCGATCGGTCAGAGACCAGTAGCGCAGAGTCGCTGGCAACCCAGCGCCGCGAACTCCCGGATGAGCCGGGCGTCTACATGTTCCGTGACTCCGATGGGGGGCTGCTTTATGTGGGTAAGGCTCTCTCGATCCGCAAGCGGGTCGGCTCCCACTTCTCGAAGAAGGATGGACGTAACGCCAGGGAGATGATTCCGAGGATCGCGACGATCGAGAGCCTCGTCTGCGAGACCGAGGCGGAAGCGCTGATCACCGAGCAGAACTTCATCCGGCAGCACCGACCCAGATTCAACGTGA
>JAUMFR010000185.1:0-16059 GCA_032119755.1 Solirubrobacterales bacterium
CGAAGCAATACTCGACGGCGCACTTCCCTACGCCGAGCGCGGTTACGAATACCCACCCCTCTCGATCCCACTGGTAATCGCACCCGGCCTGCTCTCTGACAGCGCCGACGGATACAGGGTGGCCTTCGCCTGGGAGATGATCTTGTTCGGCGTGTCGATCCTGATCATGCTCGCTCTGATGGTCCAGGGCGGAAGAAGGGAAGTCTGGGGCTCCCTCTTGGTCTTCGTGGCCGGCGTGGTCTCCCTGTCTGGACTCGGCCCGCTGCCCGACTCCGATATCGACGGGACGGCCCTCGCGCTCGCACGTTTCGACCTCGCACCAGCCGCCTTCGTCCTCGCAGCCTGTTTCGCACGGATGGCAAGCCGGTCGGCTACCTGGGGGGCGTTACTCGGCATCGGCACTGCGGCCAAGGCATTCCCCCTGCTGCTGGTACCCAGCTTCGCCAAGGGCGAAACCGCGCCATGGCGTGCTGCCGTGGGATTCCTGATCCCCCTGCTGATGGCGGGCGGCTTCGTGCTGATCTCGGGCGACGAGTTCGCATCGGCGATCGGATACCACACCGGACGGGGCCTTCAGGTCGAATCCGTGGCAGCGACCAT
This sequence comes from Solirubrobacterales bacterium, assembly GCA_032119755.1. Lineage (GTDB taxonomy): Bacteria > Actinomycetota > Thermoleophilia > Solirubrobacterales > 70-9 > CAIUSP01. Next base: position 601 of record JAUMFR010000185.1, read on the forward strand.
TCCCTTGCTCGCCAACCTCACCTTCGGGACCGGGGTGACCAGTGAGACCTCGGCAGGGGCGTACAACCTGATCGGAGGAGGCGCAGAGGCGGCGCGGCTCGTGGCGATCCTCGGTTTCATCGCCTCCTGGGCGGCGCTCGTGTACGCAGGGTGGCGTCGGGAGATCGGCATCCTGCCGCTCGCCACCGCGATCCTCGCGGTTGCGTTGGTCTTCTCCCCGGTGCTTTCACCCCAATTCCTGTTTTGGCTGCTTCCGGTCTCGGCAGCAGCCTTCGGTCTTCGTGCGCCCAACGTCATCCTGCTGGTGACGGTGCTCGCAACCGAGTTGATGCTCGGCTACTACGACGGTGTGGACACCCTTGGATCGGAGTTCACGCTGTCTCTGGCCGTGAGGAACCTGCTGCTGATCGTGTACGCGATCAGCGTGCTGGTTGCCGTCTTCCGGGCATGGCCCGCTGTTTCGCCGACTCGGTCCGGTCAGCCCCGTCCCTCATGAGCACCGGAGAATTCGAATTGATCGCGAAGTTCATCGAGCGGCTCCCCGCTCCGGGTCCAGAGGTGCTGGTAGCGAGCGGAGATGATGCGGCGGTCGCAGACCATGACGGTCCGGTCGTCGTCTCAGTCGATGCGGTGGTCGAAGGTGTCCACTTCGAACGGCCCGCGTTCTCGGCAGAAGCGATCGGCAGGAAGGCGCTGGCCTCGGCGGTCTCCGACCTGGCTGCGATGGCAGCAACGCCACGCCACGGCTACCTGGTGGTGGGAGTTCCCCCAGGGGAACCGGATTCGAACCTCCTTGCACTCGCAGACGGAATCGGTTCGGTTGCCACTGCCGAGCAGATGGCGATCATCGGCGGCGATCTCGTCGGCTCCCCCGTGCTCATGATCAGCGTGACCGCGATCGGCGCTGAGTCTGACGGGACACCCCTGGTGACCAGAGCGGGTGCGCAGCCGGGCGACGCCGTCGTGGTGACCGGAGAGATCGGAGGCGCTGCTGCAGGTTTGAGGCTCCTCGGGGCCGAGACGAGAGCCGATTCCGACGGGCCCCTGATCGCACGGCAGCTTTCTCCGACCCCGAGGGTCGTGGCCGGTCAGGCTCTCGCCAGGGCAGGGGCGACGGCGATGATCGACTTGAGCGACGGACTGGTCGCTGACGCAAGCCACATGGCCCGGGCCTCGGGAGTCCGTATCGAGATGGAGGTGGAGTCGGTGCCATTCCAGCCGGGAGCGGTCGAGGCCCTCTCGAGCGACCCAAGAGAGGGACGGATATCGGCCGCAAGCGGCGGCGAGGACTACGAGCTGCTCGCATGCCTTCCCGAGGACCGCATCTCGGCGGTCCGTACCGAGATCGAAGGTGAATGCGAATTGACCAGGATCGGCTCCGTCTTGGAAGGAGACGGGGCAGTCTTGCTCGACGATTCCGGCGGGGTTCTTCCGGTAGGCGGCTTCGACCACCTCACGGACCGCTAGGCGTAGGGATTATCCGGGAGGTCCTCCGGGTCACGCTCGGCGCTTGTGTGAACCGCCTGGAGGCTCGAGATCGCGATGCCTGCCGAGAGCGTCGAAAGGATGACGAGGACCGGGAACAGTCCGATCTGACGGTCGGCGACCATGTAGACGAAACTCCATCCGAGGTCCAACCCCCACCCGAGACGACCCGCCAACTCGATAAGTGCTGCACCCAGTGGCAGGAGCCCCAGCAAGACGAATGCGACCCGGGAGCTACGTGATTGCCGTTTGGGAGAGGCAGCGAACACCCATGCGAGTGGGGCGAATGCGAGGCAGAGGGCAAGGTAGGGGTTGATTGGCCAGAGCAGCAAGACCGAGCCGACAGCCAGCGTCAAGGCCCCGGCAGGCGCGGTCTCCGGATCGGCAGACACGAGCCTCTGCCGCCTCCGGCGTGAGAGCAGAAACCAAGACCCTGCCCAGACGAGGGCCACGAATGAGATCCCGATCCAACCGCCGACGCCCGGAGACACCGTTCCGGGAACGAAGGGGAAGGCGAGATCGGGAATCAGGCCCACCAGGGAGAAGAAGTAGAGGAAGACCAGCGCGATCAGCGGTGGAAGCGTCCAGCGGCGGAGTGGATATACGACTGCGGTGAGAGCCTGCCTCGGTTTGCTGGCAGCGGCGCTGAGCGAGACCGATGCCACGACCGCTGTCGGGATGAGCAGCGAGAGAGCCAACAGAGCCAGAGTCCAACCAGGGAGCAAGTTTCCGGCGACTCCGATGTACGAAGTCGGGCCGTGTTCGAGTTGGCGGTCCTCGGCATCGAGTGCCAGCAACAGCGCCAGAGTGCCGCGGCCGATCCCGGAAAGTGTCTCTTCATCCGGTGGCTCACTCGAGAGCGAGGGCCGCTCGCCGGTCGAGGTGATCCTCACCGCATCGATCCCCGATCCGACCAGTGGAGCCTGTTCGCCGAAACCCGACGGGAATACGAGACGGCCGAGTTCGGACACCGGTCCCTCGTTACCCGAGGCGATCGCCGTCTCGCGGGTCACCAGATCAGCCGCCGTCTGCTGGAGCTGGAACGCGGTGCTGCGAGGAGTGGTTCCCCAAGGAACCACCAAGGGCTGGCGGAGCTCAGCGGCCGCTGGATCACTCAAGACCACGATCGCATCGAGTTTCTCCGCATCCGAGTAGTCGGCGGCGAATCTCTGGGCGCCGAGAGCGCCGATGCTCGCGCCGTCGGTAGAGACGAAGACGAGGGTCTTCTGATGAGTGGAGCCGCTGAATACCGTTGCCAGTTCGACCAGAGCCGCCGTGGCGGCGATGCTCGTTGAAGCGCCTGAACCCTTCGCGACATCCCGGCCGGCGAGCAGGGCTACCTGACGCTCGGAGTTACCGGGCAGCACCGCAATCACGTTCCTCAGATCCTCACCGCCTCCCGAGAAACGCTGCTCAGCCACCTCGACTCCCTGCAGCCCCGAGAACCGGGCCTCGACGAGCTCACCGAGGATGCGGTCGGACTCGCTGCCTGCTCTCGGCTCGGAGGCGGAGGCCACCATCTCCTGCGCGAGCTCGGCGGTCAATCCCGTGTCGAAGCCGTCCGGCGGCACTGGCGGTTTGAGGCCACCAGGAGGACTCTCGAGCGCGAACATCGCGATCGCGAGCGCGACGGGAACGGTCACAAAGGCAATTCTCCAAAGGCGAGTGTTGATCAAGGCGATCTTCCGAAGTGAGGCCTCTGCCGGCTGTGAACCGGCCTTCTAACCTCTCAAGCATGGCGAGCAGACCGGCGCGCACACCGAAGATCCTCCTCGCGGACGACGAGGAGTCGATTCAGAAACTCCTCACATACCCGCTGAAGGAGGAGGGTTACGAGGTGGTCAGTGCACTGGACGGTCAGGAGGCACTGGAAAGATTCGGGGAAGGCCGCTACGACCTGGTGATCCTGGACGTGATGATGCCCAAGGTCGACGGCGTCGAGGTCTGCCGGAGGATCCGTGCGAGGAGTGAGGTTCCAATCGTGATCCTGACTGCCAAAGGCGATGAAGCCGACAAGATCGAAGGTCTCGAGGTCGGCGCCGACGACTACATCACCAAACCGTTCTCGCTCGCCGAGTTCAAGAGCAGGGTCAAGGCCGCACTGAGGAGAGGGGGTCTCAGGGACAGGGGGACGATCCAGACGGAGATCGAGTCAGGCGACCTGGCCATAGACGTCGAGCGGAGGAAGGTGAAGGTGAGAGGCAAGGACGTGACGCTGACCTACATCGAATTCGAGATCCTCGTCGCCCTGGCCAGCGAGCCCGGAAAGGTGATGAGCAGAAAGCAGCTGCTCGAGGACATCTGGGGTGCTTCCGGATTCAGGAGTCCGCGGACCGTGGATGTACACATGAGGCACCTGCGAGAGAAGCTGGAGAAGAACCCCAAGAAACCCGAGTACCTGTTCACGGTTCGCGGAGTCGGTTACCGCTTCCGCGACGAAGAAGCCGCTTGATGTCCGGCACGGTCGACTGGCGGAAGTTCGACACGCTTCGCAACCGCCTGGTGCTGCTGATCTTCATCATCACAGCGGCAGCCGTAGGTTCGATCTATCTCTATGTCATACCGCAGCTCGAATCCTCTCTGACCGCCGAGAAACTCTCGGCTCTCGAGTCGTCGGCCCGGGAGCAAGCCGGAAGATTCCCGGAATCGTCGGCAGATGCCCCAGCCGACCAGTTCGCTCGCACCACCACGATGATCGCCGGCGACACCGAGACGAGGGCCACCCTGCTCAGGCTCGACTCGAGCGGCGCAGCGACCGTGATCTCGGACTCGCAGAGGCCATCGGAGATCACCAGTCTCGAGACCGGTTTCCGTGCGCTCGCGGAGGAGGCCGGTCAGCTCGACCGGACGGTGGCGGGCGTTACCTCGACCTCTGCCGGACCTCTGGCAACCGCAGCCTCTCCGGTCGATGAAGCGGGTCAGAGCGCCGTGCTGATCCTCTCCAGCCCGCTCGACGACGTAGAGGCAAACGTCGGCCTGATCAGGCGGCAGATACTGATCGCCGGCGCAATCGCTCTGGTGGCGGCCTCTCTGGTGGGCCTATGGGCCGCGAGTTCGGTCACGAGGCGGATCGAGCGCCTGCAGCAAGCGGCAGAGCGGGCGGCAGAGGGCAAGTTCGGTAAGTCGATCCCGGTGGATTCGTATGACGAACTTGGGAAGCTCGCCAGCACCCTAAATCAGATGCAAAGAAGGCTCGCGCGTTTGGATACAGCGCGCAGCGAGTTCATCGCCAACGCGTCACACGAGCTGCGGACTCCGATCTTCTCTCTCAGCGGTTATCTGGAGTTGCTGCAGACCGGAAAGCCGTCGGCCGCGGAGCGACGTGGATTCATGGAGGAGATGCGGACCCAGATAGACCGCCTGGAGACGTTGACCGCCAACCTGTTGGACTTGTCGAAGCTCGACGCGGGTGCGATGAAGGTCGAGAGATCCCAGGTGGATCTGGCCAAGGTCGCTCAAGCCATCACCAAGGAGGTCGATGCGATCGCGAGAGCCCATGGGACCGAGATCGAGATCAGGGTGAGCGGCAAACCGGTGGCGGCGGCGGATTTACTTCGTGTTGAACAAACCGTGCGTATCCTTGTCGACAATGCAATCCGCCACACACCCACCGGTACCAAGGTGACTATCACCGCGGTACAGGAAGGCAGGAAGACGAGCCTGATCGTCGGCGACGAGGGTCCCGGGATCTCGGTGCGTGATCGCGAGAAGATCTTCGAGCGGTTCTGGACCGGTGATCAGGCCGGGGGGTCGGGGCTCGGCCTACCCATCGCCAGAGAACTGGCTGAACGCATGAAGGGGAAACTCGTGCTCTCCGCGAGAAGAGGTCACACCGCCTTCACCCTCACCCTCCCTGCCGCGAGGCAGATCAGATAGATGACTCGACTTGCACAGTTCAGGACTCTCGCCGCGGTGGCGGTCGTACTGGGTCTCGTCGCGGCGCTGGTCGGATGCGGATCCGACACTACCGAGGTCCAGAGAGATGGCGATCAGGTGGTGGTCAAGGTGGGCGATGGAGACTTCAACCCGGCTGGGATCTACGCCGACCACGCGCCGGGCGTGGTGACGGTGATCTCCCTCTTCGGTGGCGGGTCGGGCAATGCGGGGCAGGGCTCGGGATTCGTGATCTCTGACGACGGGGAGATCCTCACCAATGCCCATGTGGTGACGAGCGGTGGCGTGGGCAACGGCGGGGGCGAGATCGAGCCAGCCAGCCAGGTATTCGTGGAGTTCGCCGATCGTAACCGCGTCGAAGCCGACATCGTGGGCTTCGATCCCGACGCTGACGTGGCCCTGATCGAGGTAGACCCGGGTGAGATCGACTTGGATCCGCTTCGACTCTCCGAACGCAACGCCTTTGCGGTCGGCGAACCGGTTGCGACTATCGGCAGCCCGTTCGGCAAGCGGCAATCCCTCTCGGTCGGGGTCATCTCCGCGAGCGACCGAACCATCCAGTCGCTGAGTGAATTCTCCATCGACAACGCGATCCAGACCGACGCCTCGATCAACCCCGGTAACTCGGGTGGTCCGCTGCTGGACGCAGCAGGTGACGTGATCGGGATCAACCAGCAGATCGAAACCAGCTCGGGTTCCAACTCCGGGGTTGGTTTTGCGATTCCGATTGACATCGTCCGACACTCGCTGGAAGGCTTGCGGGCCGACGGAGTGGTCGATTACGCGTATCTGGGCGTCTCCACCGAAGCGGTCTGGCCCCAACTGGCAGAGGAGCTGGATCTGGGCTCGAGTACCGGAGCCCTGGTCAGCGAAGTAGTCCCAGGCGGACCGGCGGCGAAGGCAGGAATCGAGGGCGCGACCGGCGAGAGGACGTTCCAGGGATCCCCGGTCGCGACCGGCGGAGACCTGATCGTGGCCGTAGACGGCAAGAAGATCATCGCCGAGAGCGATCTGGCCGAGCTGATCTCGCGACAGCAGCCAGGATCCACAGTGACCCTGGAGATCATCCGCGATGGCGAGAGGCGTGAGGTTTCGGTGGAGCTCGCCAAGCGCCCCGGCGGTTGAGAGATCTCCACCCGGAAGTTGAGCCGATCTGAACGGATGAGGGGCCTGGTTCGGGACCTGGCCTCGGAGCTCCGAGCAGTGGTCAGACCTCTGCTCGGAGAGCACACCGGTCGGGCTCACGAGGGAGCCGGGAAGGGTGGTGACATCACCTTCGCGATAGACGAGGTAGCCGAGAAACGGATGGAGGAATACCTTGCAGAGCACGCTCCGCATGTGGCTTTCTACTCCGAGGATCGGGGAATGGTCTCGCCGAGCGGAGGCTCAGCTGAGTGGGTCCTGATCGTGGACCCCATCGACGGCACCCGCCCGGCTCTCGCCGGCCTGGAATCGAGTTGCGTGTCGGTGGCCGCCGCTCCATTGGAGGGCGAGCCGACGATGGGCGATGTGCAGATCGGGTGCGTACTGGAGATCAAGAGCGGACAGGAGTTTTTGGCGGTCCGGGGCGAGGGCGTGGCACCTGCAGCGGGACTTTCGACCAACACCGAGATCGAGCGTATGTTCTGGACCTACGGTCTGCGTGGCAGGCCGGTCAGGCAGGTGATGGAGGTGATGGCCGAATTGGTCGACCGGTCCTCGGTAGGCGGCGCGGGTTTCGATCTGGGCGCCGCGACCTTCGACGTGACCCGGATCGTCACCGGGCAACTGGACGCCTACATCGAGCCCAGTCCGAGGATCGTCGACGAAGTATCTGGCATGCGCGCCGAGTTCGAGCGGGTAGGTGGAGGAGAGGTCCTCAACAACTCTCCCTACGATCTCGCCGCGGCACTGCTGTGCGCGGAGGAGGCCGGGGTCACCGTGAGTGATGCCTACGGGAGATCGCTGGACGACAGGCCTCTGCTCGGCTCCGGACACGAGTTCCAGCTCTCGTGTGTCGCTGCCTGTACCCCCGAGTTGCACACCGCAATCTGCAGCGAAATCGACGCCGGGATGGAGCGGTTGCAACGAGCACGCCGCGGAGACGAATAGGTTTGCCCGCCTAATGCAGGAAGTAGCCGTCGGGCACAAGTCGCTGACTGATTACACCCACCTCGCCGGAAGGGGGCGAATCGAGGAGATTCGTGAACTCGCATCCGAGCTGCAGGGAAAACGGGTCCTGCACCTCAGCGCAACCGCGTTCGGCGGTGGGGTCTCCGAAATCCTGTTCGCGCTGATCCCGCTGATGAACGATGTCGGACTCGACACCCACTGGCGGGTGATCATGGGCAAAGAGGAGTTCTTCAACGCGACCAAACTCCTCCACAACTCACTGCAGGGAGACCCGAACAGCCTCTCGGCTGAACAGTGGGAGCTGTTCGACGAGTATCAGAGGTTGAACGGTGAGGCGCTCGAGGACGATTGGGATGTGATCATCGTCCACGACCCGCAGCCGGTCGGGATCCGGAGGATTGCCGCCGAACACTCGGGCAAGTGGATCTGGCGCTGCCACATCGACCTCTCCACCCCCAACCCCGAGCCGATCGAACGCCTCGAGCCGCTCATCGCGGAATACGACGCGAGCATCTGGCACATGGAGAAGTACGTGCCGACTCACCTCAAGGATCTGGACGGGATCCGGATAGTCCCTCCGGCGATCGACCCGCTTTCCCCGAAGAACATGGCCCTCTCACCAGAGGACGCCTCCTTCGTATGCGACCAGTTCGGCATCGACGTGGAACGGCCGCTGATCTGTCAGGTATCCAGATTCGACCCCTGGAAGGACCCTATCGGCGTCATCGATGCATACCGTCAGGTTCGTGAGCAGATTCCCGAGGCGCAACTCGCTCTGGTCGGATCCATGGCGAGCGACGACCCGGAGGGATGGGAGTTCTTTCAGAGCACCTACGAACACGCTGATTCAGATCCCGACATCAAGATCCTCAACAACCTGAATAACGTGGGAGCGATCGAGGTGAATGCCTTCCAGTCCCAAGCCGACCTGATCCTCCAGAAGTCGATCCGTGAAGGATTCGGCCTGACCGTCAGCGAAGGTCTCTGGAAGTCCCGCCCGGTGATCGCCGGCAACGTCGGCGGCATACCCTTGCAGATCGTCGATGGCGAGAGTGGCTTTCTGGTCGACTCACCCGAGCAGTGTGCCGAGAGATCGGTGGAGATCCTGAAGGACCCAGAGCTCGGCAAGCGGTTGGGTAAGGCCGGCAAGGAACGCACCCGGGAGCGGTTCCTCACGCCGAGGCTTCTGGCCGACTGGCTACGGATCTTCCACGATCTGGACGTCTGACCGTAAGCGGGTGGCCGAACAGGTCGTTGTGGGGCCTGACGCGGCTACTCTGGAAGTCAGATGAATCCGCAACGCTCCCTGACCATCGTCTCGAACCGGGGTCCCGCGGAATTCGACCGTGACGAGCAGACCGGCGAGCGCATCGTGAGGAAGGGCGGTGGTGGACTGGTCACAGCCCTCAGCGGCCTGGTTTCACATCGGAAAGCGCTCTGGGTCGCATCTGCGATGACCGCAGAGGATGTCCAGGTAGCCAGAGAGTCGAGTGGACCAACCGAGATCGAACTCGACGGCATCGACTACGAGGTCCTGATGGTCGAGAGCGATCCTGCGGCCTACGAAGGCTTTTACAACATCATTGCCAACCCGATCCTCTGGTTCGTCCAGCACTACCTCTGGGATCTCTCGAACGTGCCGGACATACGCCGCAGTGAGCAGGTGGCATGGCGTGATGGATACCTGGCCGTGAACGCGGACATCGCTCAAGCGGTGATCGAGGCGATAGCCGGCCAGGAAGAGCCGTTGGTGATGTTCCACGATTACCACCTCTACACCTGTCCGGGCCTGGTCAAGGCAGCTCGACCCGATGCTGTCTGTCAGCACTTCGTCCACATCCCCTGGTCGCAGCCCGACTCGTGGCGGATTCTGCCCGGCGCATGGAGGGAGCGGATCTTCGAAGGTCTGTTGGCCAACGACATAATCGGCTTCCACACACTCGCCTACTGCCGGAACTTCCTCCACTGTTGCGATGACCTGATGGGGCTGGAGGTCGACTACGACCGCAACGCCGTGATCCACGGAGGCAGGGAAACCTGGGTGCGGGAGTACCCGCTCTCGATCGACGTGGAGCGAATGCACCGCGCAGCTGCCTCTCCCGAGGTGGAGCGTTACGAGAAGGAACTGACCAGGCGACGGAGGGATAATCTGATCATCCGGGTCGACAGAGCGGACCTCTCGAAGAACATCCTCCGGGGCTTCACCGCGTTCGACGTTTTCCTCGAACAGCATCCTGAGTTCCGCGAGAAGGTGACGTTCATCGCCCACCTCCAGCCTTCCCGCGAGGATGTGCCCGAATACGCGGAGTACTTGGAGAAGATCGAAGCGCTCGTCGCCGTGGTCAACCACCGCCACGGCACCACCGACTGGATGCCGATCGATCTGCGGATCTACGAGAATTTCCCTGAAGCGGTCGCGCGCTTCAAGCAGTTCGACCTGCTGATCGTCAACTCCTTGTTCGACGGGATGAATCTCGTCGCAAAGGAAGCGCCTGCGGTGAACGAACGCGACGGTGTGCTGATGCTCTCCGAGAACACCGGTGCGCATGAGGAGCTGGGGTCCTGCGCGCTCTCCGTCAACCCGTTCGACATCCAGGAGCAGGCGGACACCATCTTCCGGGCCCTGACCATGGACCCAGAGGAGCGGGCTGATCGCGCAGCACGATTGAAGGAGATCGTGGCCGCCCGCAATCCTGGGGAATGGGTCGATGAGCAACTGGCGGGCATCTCGGCCAAGCTCGCCGCCGACGCAGCGTCACGGGATCAACGCTCGAATCCGAACTGACCAGGCCGATCGGGCTTCGGTGGTGGTGGTGAACTCGCCGCAGGGGCCCAGTCGCTCGAGATCGGGGAGGGCTCATGGGGGGACGTGGAGGGCTTGCGGGAACTCTTGCCTGTGCGAGCGGGTTTCCGCCTGCTCCGACGGGAATCGTTCCGTGAACTGGGACGATCGGGATCCGAAAGATCTTCCTCTGGCAGCCTGGGCGCTTCGGCCTCCAGCCCGACCAGGCCGATCTGGGCGGGCAGGGGCACGGGATCCGGAGGAGCGAGCAGCCGGGAAACGAGTGCGACGAACGCCACGAGGGCGACGACCAAGCCCATGACTTCGAGGGCGCGGCGGCGATTCACCCTGAATCCGCCCAGGCGCCGGAACGACATGGCTAGCCTGAAAGTTGGCCGTATCGGTTCATACGACCGATGAGTTTCCTGCGGCTCCCCTTCTCCCCCGCTATAGTCGGCCGCCGCGTCCGGATCAACCGTCGATGCGTCCCAAGACGAAATGACAAGAAACTACGAACTCGTACTCATGCTCGATGCCGAGGCCACCGATGAGGCCCGTGAGGCCATCGTGGGAGATGTGAAGACCCGGATCGAGGGTGGCGGCGACCTCGACCTCGCCGACGATTGGGGTATCCGCAGGATGGCCTACGAGATCGACCAGCGAAACGAGGCCGACTACCGGTACTTCCGGTTCAAGGGAGAGAATCCTCTCCTCGAAGACCTTAATCACAACCTCAAGATCTCCGAAGGCGTACTCCGCCACCGCATCTTCAAGGTCGACCCCGAGTCCCCCACCACCGCTCCGCCCACCTCTGATCGGCCCCACTCGGTCGGCTCGGAGCGCTCGGACGATGGTGACAGCCGCGGCTTCGAGCGTTCTCGCCGCGACGACTGAGCGCTCTCTCCCTCCGCCAATCGGCTTACGGGCGACTCTCGTCTCCGGACTTTGCGGGATTGGTTGCCTTCGAAGCGCATACAGTCGCCGCCTTGCGGCCTAAGATTCTGCGCAAGTAAATACCTAACGCAACAGAGGAGCTGATCGCGTGGCTGCAAGCAACATCAACATAGTCGCAATAACAGGCAACCTGACCAAGGATCCCGAACTTCGATCGACAGGCAGCGGAATGTCGGTCTGCCAGCTCAGGGTCGCCGTCAACAGTCGCCGGAAGGACCAGAGCGGCGAGTGGGTCGACAAGCCGAACTACTTCGACGTAACGGTCTTCGGTGCACAGGGTGAGAACTGTGCCAACTACCTCGCAAAGGGACGTCCCGTGGCGGTGGAGGGAAGGCTCGATTTCAGCGAATGGGAGGCGAAAGACGGCTCCGGCAAGCGGAACAAGGTCGAGATCATCGCCAACTCCGTCCAGTTCCTGGGATCCCGTTCCGACGGTGCAGGCGGCAATGGAAATGGATTCGAGGCGACCTCGGACGTACCAGCTGATACTTCGGACTTCGTCCAGGCCGGGGCCGCATCGAGCGACGAGGACATCCCCTTCTGAGAACTCGAATCGATCTGGATCTCCAAACGGCCCGCCCGATGCGGGTCGTTTTCATTCCAGCACCCTGAGAGGAAAGTGAGCCTCTCTGCGTGTACCATCTGCGGCCGCGGCAGAGTTGCCGCTTCCCACCCAAATGGCTAGACCTCAGAAACAAGACGACTCACGACGCAGGCGCGGACCCGGTGCCGATCGCTTTCGCCCTCGAAAGTACGCCCGTCTGAGTGTCGACTACATCGACTACAAGGATCTCACTCTGTTGCGCCGATTCCTCTCGGACCGTGGGAAGACCCGCTCGCGGCGAGTTACCGGACTGTCTCGAAAGCATCAACAGCAGTTCGCCGTAGCCGTGAAGCGAGCCCGGGAACTCGCTCTGCTTCCATACGTCGGAGAGCGCTGAGCATGGCGGAGGCGATCCTCCTGCAAGACGTCGAGGGGCTCGGTGCGCGCGGCGACGCGATTGACGTAGCACCCGGCTATCTACGGAACTATCTCGTCCCGCGCAAGCTGGCTCAGGGGGCTAGCGCGGGCGCCCTCGAGGAGGCCCGCAGGAGAGTCGAGCAGGCAAGGGCTGCCGAGGCTGCCGCGGTCGAGAAGGCCGCAGAGACCACCGAGTTGCTCTCGAAGACGGTCCTGACCATCAATCATCGGGCCGGAGAGGACGGAAAGCTGTTCGGCTCCGTGACCTCCCAGGAGATCGCCGAAGCGATCGAAGCAGCACGCGGGGTCAAGATCCAGAAGAAGAAGATCATCCTTCCCGAACCGATCAGGGAGACCGGAACCTTCATGGTCGAAGTAGAGGTCGCAAAGGGTCATGTCGCCTCGATCAAGACGATCGTCGCCGAAGCACACTGAACCAACCGCCATTGCCCGCTGACGTAACCCCCGAGCCCCCGCGAAGCGTCGAGGCGGCGGATGCTCTACCTCGCGATCGACTTCCTGAAAGGACGCGCCTGCGTCTGGAGCAAGGGAAAGAGATACGCGCTCGAGTTCCTCGTTCCTCCCAGGGAATCTGGGAGGCACCGGACGATCGTCCAGACCCGGTTTCGATCCTCGAGGATCAGGCCAAGACGCGGGTGCCTGAACTCGTGCCCATCAGGTACGGGCGGATGCTCGATAGCGCCTTCGCCTTCTTTCGTGGCGGAGCGGCCATCATGGCTTGGGATCTCTCCCGTACGCCGACCAGCGAGCTCCGGGTCCAAGCCTGCGGCGATGCCCACCTGGAGAACTTCGGAGCGTTCGCTGCTCCCGATCGCAGGATGGTCTTCGACCTGAACGACTTCGACGAGACCCTCCCCGCTCCCTTCGAGTGGGACCTGAAACGCCTCGTCGCGAGCATCGCGATCGCTGCGAGGGACATGGGGTTCAGCCCGGAGGACTCTCGAAGAGCAACTCGTGCTGCCAGTACCTACTACCGGGATCTGATCGGGGAGTTCGCCGGCATGCGGTTCATCGAACTCTGGTACTCACGGATACCGATGAAGAAGATCCTCGAATCCGTCGCCGCGACCGGAGACGAGCGGGCGATCAAGCAGGCGAAGAAACAGGTCAAGAAGGCCAAACATCGAACTGCACTCGGGGCGCTTGCGAAGTTCGCCGTCAAGGATGGCGACGAGTGGAAGATCAAGCCCGAGCCGCCTCTGATCGAGACGGTCCCGATCGACGCCCTCCCGGGTGGGCCGGACATGTTCAACCAGGGTCTACGGGACTACACCGACACTCTGTCGCCTGAGCGGCAACTCGTGATCGAGCGATATCGATTCGCCGATGTCGCGAGAAAGGTGGTTGGAGTCGGTTCGGTGGGAATGGTCTCGATGATGATCCTGATGGTCGGCGACCGTGACGATGACCCACTGTTCCTCCAGCTGAAGCAGGCGACGGAGTCCGTTCTGGCACCGTACGCCGGAGCCAGTGTCTATTCGCATCCCGGCGAGCGCGTGGTGCAGGGCCAGCGGATCATGCAGGCTGCCAGCGATTCGTTCCTCGGCTGGGTCACCGGCGCGATGGGCCTGGGGCTCGACTACTACGTCCGACAGCTCCGCGACATGAAGGGTGCGGTCGATCTATCCAAGATGGATGCACAGGGGCTGACCAACTACGCGGGACTATGCGGCAGTTGCCTCGCTCACGCTCATGCGAGATCCGGAGACGCTGCTGCCATGACCGGCTACATAGGTACCTGTGAAGAAATGGTGGACGCGCTCAGCGACTTCGCCGAGGCCTACGCCGATCAGAACGAGATGGATTTCGAGGCGCTCGTCGCCGCCGAGAAGGACGGGCGGATCGAGGCCGAGTTCGGCCTCTGATCGATTCCCGCCTCCAGCCGCCCGCTGTGGCGGTGGACCTGACTCGATTCGTTACGGATTTTCCCGCCATATGCGGCAACCGGGGCTGATCCCGGTGGCTGAGTGTGATTTTCTCCATCGGTCTGGGCAATGCAAGGTCGCGACCGAAAACAGTCGGTCCTGACCGGCGGCCTATGCACACTGATTACGAGCCGCTGAAAACCGAGGTTCGCCTGGACAGGCGTTCCGGGGAAGAAAGTCGAGGATGAGCGAGAGTTGGCTGGAGACCAGACAGTAGTTCCACCACAAAATCTCGAGGCCGAGGAATCGGTGCTCGGTGCGATGATGGTCTCGGAGGCCGCTGTGGAGCCCGTGATGCTGGAGGTCCGGCTCGCTCCCGAGGACTTCTACCGTGATCGACACAAAGTGATCTACCAGGCGATCCTCTCTCTCAACGAGGAAAACGCCGCGATCGATGCACTCACCGTCGCCGAGAGACTCACCCAGCAGGGAACCCTCGAACAGGCCGGCGGACGCGATGTGATCACAGGCCTCGCGGCGACCGTCCCTGCGGCCGGAAACGCGGCGCATTACGCCAAGATCGTGAAGGAGAACTCCGTACTGCGCAGACTCGACCGAGCGGCGAAGGAGATCCAGCAGTCGGTCGTGGATCGAGGCGACACCACGGGGGAGTTGGTCGAACGCGCAGAGCGGCTCCTCTTCCAGGTGGCGCATACCGAACAGGCGTCGGACTTCAAGTCGGTGGAGGATGTCCTCCACGACGAGTGGGACAGGCTCCAGTACCTGCACGAAAACAGCAACGAACTGATCGGCACACCGTCGGGCTTTCGTGATCTCGACAGCAAGACCGGAGGCTTCCAGGCTGGGAACCTGATCGTGATCGCCGCCCGTCCCTCGATGGGCAAGAGCACCTTCGTCTGCAATATCGCCGAGAACGTGGCGCTGAAAGCGAATCTCCCGGTGGCGCTCTTCTCGCTCGAGATGTCGGAGACGGAGCTCGCGCAGAGATTCCTTGCCTCTCAGGCCCGGATCAGCTCGGACAAACTCAGGAAGG
The DNA here is from genome assembly GCA_032119755.1 of Solirubrobacterales bacterium. Taxonomy (GTDB): domain Bacteria; phylum Actinomycetota; class Thermoleophilia; order Solirubrobacterales; family 70-9; genus CAIUSP01. The sequence continues at coordinate 15,729 of JAUMFR010000185.1, forward strand.
GGACCGTGTCGGAATCCGATTGGCCGAAGGTGATGAGTGCCAACAACAGCCTCGCCAACTCCCCCCTGTGGATCGATGACTCCTCCGACCTCAGCCTGCTCGAACTGCGGGCCAAGGCCCGCCGGCTCCATGCGGAGATGAAGCGCCAGAACGATGGCAAGGGGCTCGGTTTGATCATCGTCGACTACATCCAGCTGCTCAGAGCCGACGACACACATGCCAACAGGGTTGAACAGGTGGCTCAGTTCAGCCGTGGACTGAAGCTCCTCTCCCGCGAGCTGGCGGTCCCGGTTATCGCGGTTTCGCAGCTGTCCAGAGCACCCGAACAGCG
>JAUMFR010000186.1:0-1771 GCA_032119755.1 Solirubrobacterales bacterium
CTTTGCGAGGGAAAGGGCCTCCTCGCACCAGGGCCACCAGTCGACCGGATTGTCCCGGTGCTGCAGCAGGTAGGGGCTGGTCTCGTCGGTCAGATGGTTGGGCATACGGGTCAGGCTACCCGGGGTGCTCGCCTGACCAGCGTGAACAGGTAGGCCAGGGCGGGGAGGAGGGCGAGAACGGCAGCGAACAGGAAGCCGCCGGAGTAATCGGTCAGCGCCGAGACCACCCCCACCATTGGTGCGCCGAGACCGACACCGAAGTCGAAGGCACCGGTGAACGTACCGAGGGCTGCTCCTCGCCGAGACGGTGGGACCCTCTCGATGACGATCAGTGAGAGCGCGGGGTACAGGACCGAATACGCGGTCCCCATGATCACGGCGCCGATCACGTCGGTGGTGAGGTTGCCACCCAGCGCTATCAACGCGAGTCCAACTGACTCGAGCACCGCGGCAACGGCCGCAACCCTGCGTGGCCCGAGGCTGTCCGGCAAACCACCGGCGATCACGCGGGTGATCACCAGAGCTGCTGCAAAGGTCGAGAAGACGAGGGCACCATGCCCGACCCCCTGTGCCTTCAGGTGCAGGACGATGAAAGAGGCGATTGCCGCGTATCCGACCGAGGCCAGAGCCAAGGCACCACCCGGCCCGAGGGCTTCGCGCGCTATGAACCTCCGGCGCTCTCCCTCGATGTGCTTCGGTTTGAAGGGGTCAGGAATCCGGCTGGCGAGTATTGCGGCGATGAGGGGCCCCGCGATGGCGAACCCCCACACGAGGTCGTATCCACCCAGATCGAACAGCGTCTGCCCGATGAGCGGCCCGATACTCAGGCCGGTCCAGACCGAGAGTCCGTACAGACCGATCAGTCTGGCTCTCCGTGCGGGCGGGGCCAAGTCGATCACCCAGGCCGAACCGGCGGTGAATACTGCTCCTTCGCCCGCACCGAGTAGTAGGCGGGATGCGACCAGAGAGACGAAGCCGAGTGGCAGGAAGAGGAACCCGCCCGCGATGGCGGTGGTCAGTGATCCGATGATCACCACCAGACGTCGGCTGCGGTGATCGGCAAGCCATCCGGCTATCGGCCGGAAGGCGATCCCGGTGATGGCATAGGCGCCGATCGCGAAACCGACACTGACCTTGCCCAAGCCGAGTTCTTCGGTGATGTAGATCGGGAGGACGGGGAGGAGAGCGCCGATCGAGAGGAGCCCGCAGAGGGTCGTGAGGAAGATCTCTCGCATCGCGGCTCGCTCACGGCCGACGTCTTGCAGACGATGCGCCTCCTCGGCTCGGTCCACGATCTCAGATCCCGCGGAGTTCCGCTCGCCTGATCTTTCCGCTGGGAGTCTTCGGTAGTTCCGAGAGGAACTCGATCTCGCGCGGGTACTTGTAGGGGGCGGTGACCGCCTTCACGTGTTCTTGGAGTTCGATGACTAGTGCGTCGTCGGGTTTCCCGTCGCGAACCACCACGAACGCTTTGACTACCGATCCCCTCTCGGGATCTGGCGCCGAGACAACCGCCGCTTCGGCCACTGCCGGGTGCTCGATCAGAGCAGACTCGACCTCGAAAGGACCTACGCGGTACCCGGCGGAGATGATCAGATCATCGTCGCGGCTCTCGAACCAGAGATAGCCGTCCGCGTCTTCGCGTACCCGATCCCCCGTGTGCCACCACTCTCCCTCGAACGGTTCCTCGTCCAGATAGTGGGAGAAGAAGGTGGGAACCGTCTCCGGCCGCACCTCGAGGACGCCATCGTTGAGCCGAGTCTGTATCCCG
>JAUMFR010000187.1:0-3715 GCA_032119755.1 Solirubrobacterales bacterium
GGCTGCCCCCCACGCGCCGCTGCTTTCTGGAGCTTGGCGGCGTATCGATCAGCATCCTCCGGACGGCCGGCACCCATCAGAACACCGGAGATCTGACCGCGCTCGACCCGCTTGATCATCCCCTTGCTCGGGCCAGCGTCACCGACCTTGCCGATGATGGTCTGGCCGATCATCTCCGAAACCGTTGGCGAGGAACTGGAGTCCCCACCACCACCGCCACATCCCCTCACGAGCAGGACGATCAGCAGTACCACTATCGCAACGACGAAGATGCCCCCCAGTAGTGCGCCTAGTCGCCGCCGCTTCAGTTGGGAACCACTGGGGCGAGCTGCGACACCGCTGGTGGCCGGCGGTCGTGCGGCCGCCGTCTCGGAACCGGCGAGGCGTCTCTCGCGGGTATCCGTTTCCTCCCCCTTCTTCTTCTTCCTCCTCTTCTTCTCGCCTTGCCCCTCGCGTGCGGCCCTGTGCACGCCGGTATCGAAGGGGTCAGGTGCCGTTTTCCACTCGCCGGTTTCGAGCGGGTCGGGAATAGACGAGGGGTCCACCACCGGAATCTCCTCGATCGGGGTTGGGGGACCGAGCTCGGTCGGCTCCGGGTCCGGAAGCTTCGGTCGCCAGTCGGCGTCGCCCAGCCCCGGGTCATCTCCCCGCGAAGCGTCGTCCGGTGGTCTCCCTTCGATCACTGACCCTCCCCCTCTGGCCCCTTGGGGACGGCGCGACCCCCGAGTCCGAGCTCGCGCAGCTGGACTGGGTCGGCCGCTGCGGGAGCGCCGGTCAACGGATCTGCCCCCGAAGCCGTCTTCGGGAATGCAATTACCTCACGAATCGAGTCTGAGCCATGTAACAGGGCCACAATCCGATCCAAACCGTAGGCGATTCCACCGTGAGGCGGTGCCCCGTGCCGCAGGGCCTGGAGCAGGAAGCCGAACCTGTCCTCAGCGACCTCGTCGGGTATCCCGAGTATCTCGAAGACGGTCGACTGGACCTCAGGGTCGGAGATTCGGATGGATCCGCCACCGACCTCCCAGCCGTTCCAGACCACGTCATATGCTTTGGCCCGCGCAGCCCCCGGATCGGAGGCTTCCAAGGACCCCTCTGGGGATGTGAAGGGGTGGTGCAGCGGATCCCAGGCTCCTGCCACTTCGCTCGACGCGAAGAGCGGCCAGTCGACTACCCAGACCAGACTGTGCTCACCCTCGGGAATCAAACCGAGCCTCGCTCCGAGCCTGCTGCGCAACTCACCGAGTATCTCGGCCGATGCCACGGGAGAGTCCGCGACTATCAGCAGTACATCGCCGGCCTCTGCCCCGAGCGCTTGGTTGGCAGCCTCGATCTCTTCCTCGCTGAGGAACTTCGCGATCGGACACTTCCAGCTCGCATCCTCGACCACCGCCCAGACCAGCCCCTTGGCGCCGATTTCCTGGGCCTCGGAGACGAGGCCATCGAGCTCGGAGCGTGACATCTCGTGTGCGCCGGCGTTCAGCGCGCGGACTACCGCTCCACCATCGATCGCGTCAGCGAACGCCTTGAATTCCGAACCACGGAATACGTCGGTGATCTCGCACAGATCGAGACCGAACCGCACATCAGGTCGATCGGTTCCGTAGCGTGAGATCGCCTCGTCGTACGGAATCCGCTGCATCGGAAGCTCCAACTCGACCCCGCACTCACCCAGGACGGTGGCGAGCAGACGCTCGTTCAGCGCGATCACGTCCTCGGACTCGACGAATGACATCTCCACATCGAGTTGAGTGAAGTCCGGCTGTCGATCGGCACGCAGGTCCTCGTCGCGAAAGCAACGGGCGATCTGGAAGTAGCGCTCGACCCCACCGATCATCAAGAGTTGCTTGAACAGCTGGGGGGATTGTGGCAAGGCATAGAAGGAGCCCTGGCGATGACGACTCGGCACCAGGAAGTCCCTTGCGCCTTCGGGGGTCGAGCGGGTGAGAACCGGGGTTTCGATCTCCAAGAAACCCTCCTCCGAGAGGAACTCCCGCATCGAACGGGCCACTCGGTGTCTCAACTCCATCGCCTCAAGCATCCGATCGCGACGAAGGTCCAGATACCGGTACTTGAGTCTCGTCTCTTCGGATACCTCACCGGAGAACGACTCGATCTCGAAAGGAGGCGTCTCTGCGTGAGAGAGGAGATCTGCCTCTGCGACCCTGATCTCGACCGAGCCGGTTGGCAGTTCGGGGTTGACGGTCTCCGCGGAGCGCTCCACGACCGCGCCGGAGACGCTCAGTACGTCCTCGGACCGGAGCCGGTGACCGAGGTCGAAAGCCTCTCCGGCATCATCGGGATCGAATACCAGCTGGACGAGACCGGTTCGATCGCGCAGGTCGATGAAGACGAGTCCTCCGTGATCACGTCGGCGATGGACCCAGCCAGCTACCCGTACCGTCTCCCCTACCCGCGCAGGCAAGACCTCGCCGCACCAGGCGTTGCGGAAGCGATTCGATTCGGGGGAGGGCAAAGCGGATGACATGAGGTCTCAGTCTCGCAAGATGTGCGGTCTCGGTGCGGGAGACCCCTGCCGCTCAGGAGGCGTCAGGAGAGAACCTCTCCACGAGGCTGGACAGCGCGACAGAGACCTGCTCACCGCTTTCCATGTCCCGTACGACAGGCTCTTCGTCGGCGTCGAGGATCACACAACTCGTGGCACCAACCCGATCCGCTTGCTTCATCTGACCCTTGGTCGCCCTCCCTGCGAGGTCGAGGTCAGCGGATACACCGGCCCGCCGCAGATCTACCACCAACCTCAGCGCGCGCTTGCGATTCTCATCATCTGCCACGACGAATACCTCGGCTCGCGGCCTTGGGGACTGATCCGGCATCGCCAGCACGAGCCTCTCTATTCCGGCGGCCCAGCCGACCGCAGGGGTCGGCTTGCCTCCGAGTTGCTCGATCAACCCGTCGTAACGACCTCCTCCTCCCACGCCCGACTGAGCCCCCAGGCTGTCGCAAGTGAACTCGAAGACGGTGCGCGTGTAGTAGTCGAGCCCCCTCACCAGGCTCGGGTCGAGCTCGTAGGTGACGCCGAGATCGTCGAGAATCCCCTTGACCACCTCGAAGTGCTCAGCGTCTGCGGCATCGAGTCGGTCGAGCATGGTCGGAGCTTCAGCCATGACCTTTGCGGTTCCCTCGTGATCCGCGTCGAAGGCGCGCAACGGATTCGAATCGATCCGCGCTCGTACCTCCTCGGAGAGCTCTGACTCATTGGCTCGCAGATACCCGTGTAACTCCTCGAGATACGCAGCGCGGGAGTCGACCGAGCCGAGGCTGCCGAGACGCAATCGCGCATCGGGGATTCCGAGCACCGAGATCAGATCGGCCAGCAGCGCGATCATCTCCGCATCGACCAAAGGCGAGTCCGAGCCGATCGCTTCGGCACCGATCTGCTGGAACTGCCGGTAGCGGCCAGCCTGGGGGCGCTCATGGCGGAAGAAGGGACCCGAGTACCAGAGCTTGACCGGCTGAGGCCACTTCTGCATTCCATGCTCCAGATAGGCCCTGCAGACCGAGGCGGTTCCTTCCGGCCGGAGCGTCAACTCACGATCGCCCTGATCGGTGAAGGAGAACATCTGCTTGCTTACGATGTCGGTGCTCTCCCCTACTCCGCGAGCAAAGAGCGAGGTCTCCTCGAAGATCGGGGTCTCTATTCGCGCGTAACCTGCGCGCTCCAGCAAGAGACGGGAGGTGTCCTCGACCAGCC
>JAUMFR010000188.1:0-3261 GCA_032119755.1 Solirubrobacterales bacterium
GGAGCACGGTGATCAGACTTGCCCCCGGCCTCGCGCCTTTCGTGCAACTCGATCGCCGCAACCTCGGCTCTCAAATCTTCCAGACCCCCCTTGAGGTCGTCGATGCGCCCCAGAGCATCCTCGAGTGGGTCGATACGCTCACCCCTCTTCTCGGCCTCCTCGAGTCGGTCCTCGAACGCCTCGGCACGCTCGGCGTTGCGTGCCTCCTCGACCGAGTTGATGATGATCGCTATGAGGATGTTGATCAGCAGGAACGAAGCGATCAGCACGAAGCTGACGAAGAAGATCCACGACTCCGGATGCACCTCCTGCGCGGAGAAGAGGATCTCGTTCCACCCTTCCAAGGTGAGCACGGTGAACAGGGTCAACATCGCCTGCCCGATATCACCCCAGCGTTCGGGAAGGGCATCTCCGAAAAGCTCCCAGCCGATCATCCCGTAGGTAAAGAGCAGGAGCACCGCGAGAACTGCCATCGCTCCGATCGGAGGCAGCGCTCGTCCCATTCCGGAGATCAGCACCCGCAGGTCGGGAAGGACGCTGATGACGCGAACGACCCGCAAGAGGCGCACGAGCCGTAGCAGCGTCGCGTTCTCTCTGACTCCGGGCACGAAAGCGGCGAACACCACCACGAAGTCGAAAACGTTCCACCCATTCTTGAAGAAGTCCTGAGGCCGCCTGCCGTACCCGGCGATCCTGGTCAGGATCTCGAGCACGAAGATCCCGAGGAAGATCTCGTTCAATAGCTGAAGGAGGCCTCCCGCTTCGCGCTCGATCGAGTCGTAGGTGCCGAGTCCGAGCACCACAGCATTGAGCAGGATCACCCCGAAGATCGTCATCTGGAAGGCTCGCGACTCGGAGATCGCCTTGCAGCGCTCCGCGAATAAGTCAGGGGACGAAACGGGGGACTTGCCTGTTTCCGGCGTAGCGGTCACGAGGCCTAAATCTACCTGTCAGGGGCCACCGGCCCGGCGTGAATTACTCGGCGGTTGGTCGCCCTGTGGTCCGGTTGCGTGCCTGTTTGGCCCTAGGTCCCGAGGAGGAGCGCCTTACAGCCAATCTGCACGGTCGGCTCGACGGATGGCGCTTCGGGGCATCCTGCTGTTGATCGAGGTGTTCACGATCTGGCCCTCGACCGCCCCCATCGACGCGACCCTCACTCCTCGGACTTGGCGGCCTCTTCTTCTACCTCAGTCTGGCCTAGGGCCTTCTTCTGCCGACTGTATGCCTCCCAAGCGCTGGTGATGACTGCGACTACCGCTCCGACGATCGCCCAAGACCACCAGGGCATCTCCAGCCCGGAAACCCCAGCGACCACTCCGACCACGAGGCCAACCACGACGGACACGACGATCAGGGCGAGCCCGGTTCTGACGCTCATCGCTTGGAGCCTCCCTTCCGCTCGAGCCGCTCCCTTAAGACTTCCCTTGCCTCTGTGCTTTTCACCCGCGTGAACCTATCAGAAGGTTCCGGACCTGTCATGGATCTTCTGAATGGGCCGAAGTGCCGGAGGCAAGTCGTCCCCGCCACGACGGATCCGGATCGCATCGGGGCGGGCCGGGGATGCCTTCTGGCCGGAAAGGGTGATCAGGCCCTCAGCTGCTTCACAGACCGCCTCGGGCGAGGCCTTGCCGAAAGGTCTCGATCCCCTTGAGCACAGCGCGGCCTTGGCCGAGCTGGGCGCAGAGGACCAGGAGGAAGGTTCGTCCCGGGTCTACCGCCTCCTGACGGTTTTTCAGCCTCGTCCAATAGGACGCCGTCCTTCCCTATTGCGCCAATCCTCGTCGACCGGAGCGCCACCGCCGCAGACGGTTGGCGTTCCCGACAACCGACAGCGAGCTGGCCGCCATCGCAACGGCGGCGATCATCGGACTCAACTGCAAACCGATGAACGGATACAGGACGCCCGCCGCGACAGGAATTCCGAGTGCGTTGTAGCCGAACGCGAAACCAAGATTTTGGCGAATATTCCTCATGGTCGCCCTACTGAGCGTGATTGCGAAGACCGTGCCGCGAAGGTCTCCGGATACGAGGGTGACATCGGCCGCCTCGATCGCAACATCGGTGCCGGTGCCGATCGCGATCCCCACGTCGGCTTGGGCGAGGGCCGGAGCGTCATTGATTCCGTCGCCGACCAGCTTGCCCCCATCCTGCAGGCGTCGGACCTGGAGAGCCTTCTGGCCGGGCAGCACCTCTGCGAGCACACGCTCGATTCCCACTTCGCGTGCGATCGCCTCGGCGGTGCGCCGGTTGTCGCCGCTGATCATTAGAACCTCCAGCCCGAGCTTTCGGAGCGCTGCGACCGCGGCCGCCGAATCGGGCTTGACCGTGTCCGCCACGGCTAGGACCCCTGCCGCCTCCCCGTCGACCGAGACGAGGATCGCCGTCTTCCCCTCCACCTCCAAGCGCTCAGCTTCCGCTTCGAGAGGACCTGCGTCCACACCCTCTTCTCCCAGAAAGCGTCTGGTCCCAACGTGGAGGGAGCGCCCGTCCACTGTTGCCCTGATGCCCCGGCCGGTGACCGAATCGAAATGCTCTGACTCGGGGAGCGATAGCGCTCGCTCCCCAGCCGCGGCTACAACCGCCGATCCGAGTGGATGCTCCGAGGAGCCTTCAGCAGCCGCCGCCAGCCTCAATAGCTCCCCCTCATCCACCGACCCCAGCGCCACGATGTCGGTGAGCGCCGGCTCGCCCCGGGTGATCGTGCCCGTCTTGTCGAGGATCACCACGTCGATCTTGTGTGCGGTCTCTAGGGCCTCGGCCGAGCGGATCAGGACGCCGCTCTCGGCTGCCTTGCCGGTCCCCACCATGATCGAGAGCGGAGTCGCAAGGCCGAGCGCGCAAGGGCAGGCGATGATCAAGACCGAAAGTGCCGAAACGAGCGCAAAGGTGAGGGCCGGCTCCGGCCCGAAATCGAACCAGACAACGAAGGTTGCGATCGCGATGAATAGCGCAGCCGGTACGAAGTAGCTGGCGACGCGATCAGCGAGTCGCTGGATCGGCGCCTTCGACCCCTGTGCCTCCTCGACCAGGCGAACGATCTGGGCCAGCATGGTGTCGGCACCCACCCCGGTAGCCATGAATGTGAACGCACCGGTCTGGTTCACCGTCGCTCCGATCACGGTGTCGCCTGGCTCCTTCGTCACCGGCAGCGACTCGCCCGTGACCATCGATTCGTCGACGGCCGAGCGGCCGTCGACGACTTCCCCGTCGACCGCCACCTTCTCGCCTGGGCGCACCGACAAGATGTCTCCGGGTCTCACT
>JAUMFR010000189.1:0-1566 GCA_032119755.1 Solirubrobacterales bacterium
CCCGATGGCTGGCCAGTTCTACATGCTCTCGGCAGAGAGTGAATGGCCGGGCTCGTCCGGCCGGCCCTATCTGCCTCGGGCATTTTCGGTTGCATCGGTAGATGCCGGTGCAGATGGTGTGACCCTGGGATTCCTCGTCCATGCTGTCGGTCCAGGGACGCAGCGGATCGAGGAGGTGGGTGGGGGCCGAGCGGGTTCGCTGCTCGCCGTGGGCCCGCTCGGGCGAGGTTTCGCTGCCCCCCACGAAGTGGCGGCAGGCGCAAAGGGCGCGATCCTCGTGGGGGGTGGGATAGGGGTTGCTCCACTGGCTCTGCTCCGACGGAACCTGGTCCGGCTCGGTGTACCGAGTCGTGTGCTCCTCGGCTACCGAGATGCCGATAACGCCGGAGGCCTGGATCTCTTCGACTGCTCTGAGATAAGGCTCGCAACCGACGACGGGCACGCTGGGCACCGAGGAAGGGTCACCGATCTTCTCGAGAGGTTGCTCGCTGGCGATGACCGAGGATCGGCGGTCGTCTACTCCTGCGGACCGCCCGCAATGCTGGAGGCGGTCAGAGTGATGTGCGAGGAGGCCGGAGTAGCTTGTCAGCTCGCCCTGGAGTCACCCATGGGCTGCGGATATGGAGCGTGCTTCGGGTGCGCTGTCCCGTTGCGTGAGGGCGGTTACATGCGGCTCTGTCTCGATGGTCCGGTGGTGGATGGTTCGACGATCGCCCGGGCGGATGCAGGGGCAGAGGTCCAGTGATCGAGGCGCGGGACCTCAGGGTCGACCTCTGCGGCATCGAGCTCGCGCACCCTGTTCTGAACGGATCGGGCACCTTCGATGCCATCGCCGCTCATGACGTCTTCGGCGACACACTGCTTGAGCGGTTCCCCTTCTCCGCTTTCGTCTCGAAGACCATCACTCCCGAGCCTCGCCCGGGCAACCCACCGCCGAGGCTCTGGGAGGAGACCGACGGTCTGGTCAACTCGATCGGCTTGCCGAACAAGGGCCTCGGTGGCTTCCTCGAGAAGGACCTGCCTCGACTCGCAGCGCTCCCCGTCCCCTTGATCGTCTCGGTGATGGCCACCAGCGCCGAGGAGTTCGCGGAACTCGTCCAGGCAATCTCCGAGAGGTCCGAGGTCGCTGCGATCGAACTGAATGTGAGCTGCCCCAACGTCAAGTCCGGCCTCGTCGTGGGGGAGTCGCCCGACGAGTGCGCTTCGCTCATCTCGGGTCTTCGAGTGCTCACTGACAAGCCGCTGATCGTGAAGCTGACACCGGGAACCGATCCAGTTCCTGTTGCGATGGCTGCCGAGACATCCGGAGCCAACGCCTTCTCTCTCGTGAACACCCTTAAGGCATCGCCCCTCTCTCCCGCCGGGGCCGGCCATTGGCTCGGGGCCGTGTCGGGGGGTCTTTCCGGGCCGACGATCATGGATCTAGCTCTGGCTCAGGTTTCAGCCGTCGCAAATGCCGTCGGGCTTCCGGTGATCGGCATGGGTGGGATCTCGAGTGGAGCCGACGCCAGGTCATTCCTCGAGGCCGGGGCATCGGCGGTCGCGGTGGGGACCGAGAACTTCAGG
>JAUMFR010000190.1:0-2197 GCA_032119755.1 Solirubrobacterales bacterium
AGAGATTCGTCAGGCCGGCTCTCCCGCGGAGCAGGTCCCGCACCGTGTGATGGAGGGAAATCGTCCGTCACTTACGATCCTCGCCGATCGACTCACGCCCGAGAGTCTGGGTTCGTTGATCGCTCTGTACGAGCACAGCGTCTTCTGCCAGGGTGCCGTCTGGGGAATCGACTCATTCGATCAGTGGGGTGTGGAGCTGGGGAAGGTCATGGCAGTCGAGATCTCGCCGCTTCTCGCAGCCGAGGGGGATCCTGGCAGGGACTCCTCCACCAACTCCCTCATCGCCCGCTACCGCGAGCGAAACGACGCTTAGCCCGAAATTCTGCGTGCGCCCAGTTGGGCAGCGCCGATTGCACCACCGAGATCGCCCAGCGCCGCCACGTGCATGTCCGGAGGGTCGTCGTCTTTGAAGAGGTGTCGGTGCATGCGTGACTGGATTCTCTGCAGATAGCGATCCCCGAACCTGACCCCGAGACCGCCCCCGAGAATCACCGCTTCGATATCCAGCAGGTTGACCGCAGAGGCGATTCCCGCCGCGAGCGCCTTGACTGCACGCTCCATCAGGGCGATCGCCATATCGTCTCCGTGCTCGACCGCTCGGTCCCAGATCCCGCTGGTCAGTCGATCCTTGTGGTGCTCTTCCATGATGTTGAACAGGTCAGTCCTCTTTCCTGCGGCTACCTCTTCACGAGCCCTGATCTCCATCGCTTTGCGACCGGCATACGCTTCCATGCAGCCTCGGCGGCCGCACGGACACTTTGCCCCGCCACGGCGAATCACCATGTGTCCTATCTCGCCGGCAGAGCCTCTACCCAACCAAGGTTTCCCATCGAGGATCAGGCCTCCGCCAACGCCGGTGCCCCAGAAGACGCCGAGAATCGAGCCGTACGGCTTGCCCGCTCCGCTGGTGAACTCAGCCTCGGTCGCCACTTGGACGTCGTTTCCGATGAACGCCGGCGGGCCGAGCAACTCGGTCAACTTGGGACCCATCGGTACGGTGCCGGCCCAGTCGGGGAGGTTGAGTGCGCTCGAAACGGTCCCTTCCTCGCCATCGACCGCACCTGGTGACCCCACTCCGACGGCTGCAAGCTCTGAGGGCTCGATACCCGCTTCCGTGCAGGCCTCTGTTACAGCGTCGGCCATCGCTGCGATCACGTCGTCGGGTCCTCCGGTCGTGGGCGTGGGGTGACGAGACTGCCCCTTCACCTTCCCTTCATCGTCGACCACGGCCGTCTGGATCTTGGTGCCACCGAGGTCTACCCCTGAAATCAGTTCCTCCGCCTTGCTCACAGCAGACAAGATATTCGGTGTGCAACCAACGCGGAGATATCTGGGATCCTCGTCTCATGCCGACCCCGCTGGAGTGGCGACTCTGGAATCGCAAACGCCGCTGGTACGAACGCAATCGCCGGTGCTCGAGGAGATACCGGATCGCGCGTCACGCGGCCTCGGGGGGCTTCTTCATCAGACCTCCAGTCGAAGGCGAAGTCCTAGAGGCCCTGGATGACGGTCGACTGAGTATCGGTCGCGGGACTCTGCTCGAACCCGGTTGCTGGCTCACGCTCGCCCCTGAGGCGAGGATCACGATCGGCCAGGGCTGCTTTCTGAACCGGAACTCGATGCTCGCCGCCTACGAGGAGATCACGATCGGGGACCACGTGATGTTCGCCAATCAGTGCTTCCTCGGCGACGCGGACCATCGCTACGACGATCCGGATCAGCCAATCACCTGGCAGGGTTTCGTCGGTAAGGGGCCGGTCAAGATCGGGGACAACTGTTGGTTCGGTGCCAACTCTGTGATCACCGGAGGCGTGACTGTCGGCGAGCGTTGCGTCATCGGAGCCAATTCCGTGGTCAATCGCGATCTTCCGAGCGGAGTCATCGCCGCGGGGGCTCCTGCGAAGGTGATCAGGGAGATCGATTTCCGCGACTAGACCCTGAGCAGTCCGCGCTCGGCTACCAGTCCCACGGAGAGCGGGCCGCGAGGCTCTCAGCGGCCAGATACTCCTTGAAGGCTTCCAGCTCCTCTGGTTCGACCGCGTAGCCGTGTTCCGGGCCGGGGAATGAACGCTCACGAACTTCACTTGCGTAAGTCCGGGCACCTCGGACCATCTCGTCGTGGAGGTTCGCGTATCGCTTGACGAACTTCGCGGTGTGACCAGTGTGTATCCCGAGTAGATCGTGGAACACCAGTACC
>JAUMFR010000191.1:0-1926 GCA_032119755.1 Solirubrobacterales bacterium
CCGTACTCTCCGAGCGTCAGCACCTCGATGGCGCCGTCTACTGCGTCGAAGAGGGTCTCACGAACGCGTCCAAATAGCTCATTCACCATGGGGTGAAAGTTAGGCTCCCCAGCGGACGGAAATACGCGATTTGCAAGGGATTTCGGGCCATCAAGTGCCGTCCATCCGTGCCGCTTCCCTTGGAACCTGGGGTTTTGTCCCGCCTGTCGACGGCGAGGCCATGACGTCGTCGCTGCGTTTGGGTGACGCCTGCCCTCGATCGCTTGAGCAGACGGCCCTTGTTCCCGCAAACTGCGGATTCGTATCCCCGAACCCCCTTGCGCCGCCTGGAAATGTTGGGTAGGTTGCTCAGCAGAAGGAAGGACCGCAAGGAAACTCCTTCGAGGGCGAGTCGCAAGGCGAGTCCTAAGGGGAAGCCGCAAGGCGGAACCTGACGAAGGGTCCGGGAAACCGGGCCCTTTCGTTTTGTCTGGGGGCAGTCTCGCGTGCGCGAGAAATCCCGCAAGGCCTCCAACCGCATCGCTACGCTTCTCGTCCGCCCATTTCAGCGTCCGAGTTCGGCCGTCTTCGGCCGCTGATGTCGGGGGGACCAAGACCATGGAGAAATTCGTAATCCAAGGAGGCGTTCCGCTCTCTGGCGAGGTGATACCCGCCGGCAACAAGAACGCGGCGCTGCCAATTCTCGCGGCCAGTCTTCTCACGGACGAAGAACTGGTGCTGCACAACGTCCCGCGGATCAGAGACGTGGAGTCACAGATCGAACTTCTCGAGGCGCTTGGCGTGAAGGTTTCGAAGGAAGGCGATCACACGGTACGCCTGCAGGCTGATTCGGTTGCGGACACTGCGGTTGCCGAGGGTCCCGCGAGCAAGATCAGGGCATCCTTCCTCGCCGCAGGCCCGCTGCTTGCTCGCTTCGGGACCGCCAAAATGCCACCTCCTGGCGGGGATACGATCGGGAGGCGCCGGCTGGATCCTCACCTTGATGCGTTCCAGGATCTCGGTGCGCGCGTCGGGGGCGATACTTGGATCGAACTCTCGGCTCCGACTGGAGGCCTGACCGCTGGTCGCATCTTCATGGACGAACCATCGGTGATGGGGACCGAGAATGCGCTCTTGGCGGCTGCACTCATCCCCGGGGAGACCGTGATCGCCAATGCCGCCTCAGAGCCGCACGTTCAGGATCTGGCTCGTCTCCTGACGAAGATGGGGGCTCGAGTCGACGGTATCGGCTCGAACGTCATGACGGTCCATGGTCAAGACAAATTGGGCGGCGCCGAACACCGGATCTCGCCGGACCACATCGAGATCGCGAGCTTCATGGCCCTGGCAGCCGCCACCGGCGGCGAGTTGAGGATCCGAGAGGTGATCGAGGGAGATCTAGACGGCATCAGGCGGAACTTCAGGAGGATCGGACTGCAGACGATGGTCGAGGGCGCGGACCTGCTCATTCCGCCAGAGCAGAAACTGGTGATCAAGGACGATCAGGGGGACGCTGTCCCGAAGATCGACGACGGCCCGTGGCCAGCCTTTCCCGCGGATCTGACCTCGATCGCACTTGCGCTAGCCACTCAGGCGGAGGGGACGATCCTGATCTTCGAGAAGATGTTCGAGAACCGGCTCTTCTTCGTCGACAAGCTCGTGTCCATGGGCGCCCGGATCACGCTTTGCGATCCGCATCGGGCGATTGTCAGCGGCCCCGCGAAACTCCATGGAGAGCGGGTCGAAAGCCCCGACATTCGTGCTGGCATGGCGATGCTCATCGCTGCATTGGCGGCGGAGGGAGAGTCGGAGATAGGGAACATCATCCAGATCGACCGCGGCTACGAAAAGATCGATGTCCGCCTCAAGGCCCTCGGAGCGAATATCGAACGTATCGCCACCGAACCGGTGGTCGTCTAGCTTCCTGCGGCGGCCTGCTTGGCCTTC
>JAUMFR010000191.1:1936-6890 GCA_032119755.1 Solirubrobacterales bacterium
GGTTCGAGACCGTAGATCCTGCGCTTGCCAGTCAGGATGAGCCATCGTCCGTCGGAGACCGCAGGGTTGTAGGCGCCATCAGGAAACCCGAAGTTCCGGTTCCCGGTCTTCGCATTCAGCCCGAGCGTGGTCGTCTTGCGGAGGTTGGAGACGAAGAGCGTTCCGCCGATCAGGCTCGCCGCACCGGAAACCGCCCCTCCGACCGGTTTCTGCCAGTTGACCTCTCCCGTGCGGGCGTCGAGTGAGTAGAACTGGCCGTCGTAGGACCCGAAGTAGATAGAGGGCTCGGTCAGGGGGGTATCCGCCACCACTGCGGCGGCGTACACATAGGCGCCCGTCGACCGGCTCCATGCCAGGTGCCCATCGGTATTGCCGACGTAGATCCTGTCGAACGCCACCGCTGGGGTCGCGTAGAAGTTCCCTGAACTGAGCAGCCCCCCTGACTGTGAGCCGGCGCTCCAGACCTCGCTGCCGTCGGTCAGGTCGACGGCCTTGAGTATTCCACCGTACGCCGCCACGTAGAGAGTCCCTGATTCCAGAGCCGGCGCTGCCTTTATCGCACCGCCCACCTCGGTCTGCCAGATGGTCTTCCCGGTGCGAACATCGAGGGCGAACAGCTGTCCCGTCTCGCAGCCAAAGATCACCTTTCCGTCGGCGATTAGGGGCGACGACTCCGAGCGGCCTGGCAGGTCTCGCTCCCATAGTCGCTTACCGGTCGCGGCCGAGAGGGCGAATGCCGCTCCCGGCTCGAGAGAGACTCCGTAGAGGACCCCATCGGAATACACAGGCGAGGAGGCGTTCAGATCCGAGATCTGCCGCCTCCAGATCACCTTCCCGGTGTCGCGCCGGAGTGCGAACGCCTCCCCGTCGTTGCTGAACCCGTAGACGACGCCATCGGCGATCACGGGGGAGTACTCGAGCAGTGACTCTGCACGAAAACGCCACCGAACCTTGAAGGGGGGCCTGACATAGGAAGACGGCAGATAGCGCGTCCTCGTGCCATCGAAACCGTAGAGTCGCCAAGGCACCACGCGGGCGGTGAGGCTCGCCTCGTCTTCTCGGAAGTCGGCGTCCTCGCCTTCCGACACGTCTCCTGGGCGCTGCAGGGCGACGAACAGGGCGATCAGGACGAGAACTACGGCCATGCCCCCTCCGAGCACGGCGAACCTCTTCTCGCGGGATTCGGGTAAGCGAGAGATGGCACGTTTCAGTGCCTCGTTACCCTTATCGGCCATCCCGAGGAGGCTCTTCTCGAGCCTGCCGAGCGCCTGCAGCAGCTCGTCCTTTGACTTCATCAACAACCATCATGCTAGGGAGTACGGCGTGAGCCCCCGAGCGGACAAGCGAATCTCGACAGAGGACCTCGGGTCGAAGGTCTCGAGTCTGCCTCTGCATGACAAATTCGAGTCGACGCCCGAGGTCGCGATCTACCTGGTTGGCGGTGTCGTCCGCGATCTGCTGATGGGTCGCGAGTCCATGGATATCGACTTGGCCGTAGATGGTCCACTCGATCCCGTACTCGAGTCCCTCGAGGCCCAAGCCGTACGACATGAGCAGTTCGAAACCGCCTCCGTGCAATTCCCGGATGGCCTCACGATTGATCTTGCGCGTACTCGTGGTGAGTCCTATCCCCGCCCCGGGGCATTGCCGGTGGTAGAGCCAGCCCCGATCGAGGTCGATCTAGGCCGACGGGATTTCACCATCAATGCAATGGCCATCGACCTTGCCCGCCCCGAGGAGCTGATCGACCCCTTCGGAGGGCAGGCCGATCTCGAGCGAGGCATTCTGCGAACCCTTCACCCCGGTTCCTTCCGCGATGATCCGACCAGAGCGTTTCGTGGCGCGCGCTACGCGTCGAGGATGAACCTCACCCTCGCCCCGGAGGCCAGCGAGCAGCTCTCCGGCCTCGACCTTGCGACAGTTTCGGCCGAGAGACTTACTTCGGAGCTGGGCCTGTGCGCCACCGAGGAGTGTGGGTGCGGAGCCCTCACCACGGCGATCGAATGGGGACTACTTCCCGCGCCGGCTGGCGATCAGGGGCTCCTTACGAGGATCTGCGAGGTGATCGACTCGCCTGCATGGAGGAGCTATCTGTCCTCCATCGGGTCGGGCGCCCGAATCATCCTCGTGGACGCTGTCAACCCGACCTCCGCGGTGGGCTCGAGCGCTCTCACTGCATCTGCTGGTCTGGTCGACGCTCACCCTGCGAGCGGCTCGGAGGCGACCTCGCTCGCCTCGCGGCGGACTCCGTCGGAGATCGTTATCGCAAGGGCCATGGGAGCGGAATGGCTCGATCGGTGGTGCGACGACCTCCGCGCTGTGAGGCTCAGCATAAGCGGAGACGATCTGATCGCCGAGGGGATTCAGCCTGGACCGCTGATCGGAGTCGGACTCACCGCTGCATTGAATGCCAAGCTCGACGGCGCCGTAGATGGTCGCGTGGATGAGTTGCGAGTTGCGCTCGAGGCCTGTCGCTCGGCAGAGGATCGACCCCTCTAGTGGGCTGGGTAGAGAACGATGGCGTCAGGTCGTGGCGCGAAGAGGTTGCCAACGCAACGGTGGTATTCGGATCGAGGCACCGGGGGGAGAGCGTCGGGCCCTATGCCAGCTTGAACGTCGGGCTCGGCACGGGTGACCATCCCGCTTCGGTGGCCAGCAACAGGCGCCGGTTGAGCGCTTCCGTCGAACTCGACCCTGAGAAGGTCGTGATGGCGCGACAGGTCCACGCAGACAGGATCATCGAGCACGAGGTCCCTGATACGGACACGGCCTGGGCGCGCGGGGAGGTGCCCGACCGAGATGCCGACGGCCACATGACGAAAGTCGCCGGGCTCGTACTGGCTGTGATCACCGCTGACTGCCTTCCGGTGGCGGTCGTTGGCGAAAAAGGCCTCGGCCTGGTCCACTGCGGATGGCGGGGTCTCGCTGCGGGCCTGGCGCAAAAGACCGCTGAGCGGGTGGCGGGGGAGTTTGCGGTCATCGGCCCCGGGATCGGAGCGTGCTGTTACGAGGTTGGGCAGGATATCCGGTCCTGTTTCGCCGACTACCCCGAGGCCCACGCTGACAGACACCTGGACTTGGTCAGCATTTGTCGACAGCAGCTTCTCTTTGCAGGTGTGCAGAGGGTGCAGTCCGTCGACATGTGCACTTGCTGCGAAGATGAAGACTTCTTCTCCCATCGGCGCGATGGAGAGATCACCGGACGACAGGGGACACTTGCGTGGTTGAACTGATCAGAGAGGTCGACCCGGATCTGGTCGCACAGCGACTAGAGGGGGTGAGGGAAGCTACCGGCGACGGAGTCGAGATCCTGGTCGCCTGCAAATACGTACCCCTCGATCAGATGGGGGCTTTGTCAGAGGCAGGGGTCGCCCTGGTCGGAGAGAACAGGCTGCAGGACCTAGAGGCCAAGCACGCCGAGTGGGGCGATCGCTTCGTGTGGGATTTCATCGGGACCCTTCAGTCGAAGAAGATCAAGAAGCTCCTTCCCCTGGTGCGTCTGATTCATTCCGTTGCTTCCGAGTCTGCACTCGATCAGCTGGGCAAGCACGGGGACCCCGACACGGAGGTGTTGCTCGAGGTCGATCTCGCCGGGGAGGAGAGCAAGGCCGGGATCCAGCCCGAGGCGATCGCGGACTTCATCGACAGATGCCCGGTGACCGTTTCCGGTCTGATGACAATGCCCCCATACAGCGAGGATCCGGAGTCCTCCAGGCCATATTTCGCCGAGCTTGCATCGCTGGGCGCGGAGCATGGGCTCTCCCGACTCTCGATGGGGACGAGTCAGGATTGGAAGGTGGCGGTGGAGGAGGGATCCACGATCATCCGGCTCGGATCTTCTCTGCTCAGGTGAGGATTGTGGGAAAATCACTGCAAGTGCATGGAAGTTGGCAGGAGATAGCGGCGCTGACCCGAAAACCACCCCGATACCCGTGAAAAGCACCTGGCGCAAATCACTCGAGTATTTCGGTCTGGTCGAAGGGGACTACGCAGACGATGCTGCCTATCGCCAGCATGAGACCGGCAGCAGCCAGACGCTGACCGAGGATCCGATCGCGGCCCCCAGGGTCGAGGCGGATCCCGCACCCAGGCGTGCCAGCAGGGGGCGTGGTCGCGAGGACGATATCGATGAAATCTTCAGCGAGGACGACATCGGGCCACGGGGGAGATCCCGCCGGAGCATGGGGGTCGTCGAGCCTCTCACAGACACCGGGAGTGTCTCCGATTCCAGTTCTGATTTCTCAATGCATGTCGTCACTCCGAGGAGCTTCAACGACGCTCAGCAGGTCGCCGACGAGTTCAAGCGGTCCAAGCCCGTGATCATCAACCTTCAGTCGAGTGACAGAGAGCTCTCGAAGAGGCTGATCGATTTCTCCTCGGGAATGACCTATGCGTTGGGAGGAGGAATGCAGCGGATCTCGCAGGGGATCTTCCTGCTCACACCCCAGAACGTCGATGTCTCCGCCGAGGAGAAGGCCCGTATCCTCGAAGGCGGATTCTTCAACCAGTCCTGAGCGGGCTCTCCCGTGCGCATCGGCCGCGCTCTCTAGCCTCTTTGCTCATGAGCAGTGTCTCCCTCATAGGCGCGGGCAACATGGCGCGGGCGATGGCGCGCGGTTGGCGCGCGGGCGATGGCGGCCCTGATGAGATCTTCATATGCGACTCGGGATCAGGTAGTGCCGAACGCCTGGCCGCCGAGATCGGTGGAGCTGCCGTGTCAGGTGCCTCAGAAGCCTTCTCTAGTTCAGGAATCGCGTTCCTCGCCGTCAAGCCAGCGACGCTCGCTTTGGTCGCCAAGCAGGCGGGCAGCTTTTCCGGCACCGTCGTGTCACTGCTCGCCGGCACGGAACTCTCGCTCGTCACTGCCTCCTTTCCACAGGCTCGGTGCGTCAGGGTGATGCCGAACGTGGCGGTAGAGAAGCGGCGAGGCGTCCTCTGTCTAACCGTGCCCGCA
>JAUMFR010000192.1:0-8540 GCA_032119755.1 Solirubrobacterales bacterium
GCGCGCTATCTGATCGCTTCGATTCGCCTTCGAGGAGTACCTAGGACGCGGCCATGCGTTCGCGTTCGTCTCCGCTCGCGAACAGATATCCGTCGATCTTCAGCAGGCCGCCGAGATCGTGCACGTCTTCGTCGAAGTACGGCACGCGGATTACTGTCTGCGCATTCAGGTCGCGCGACAGCCGGCTGATGTTCTCGGCATCGCGGGTGGCAAGCGCCCGGTAGTTGTCGAAGTTCGCGGACACCCGCGCCGCCAGATCGGAATCGACTCCGAGTTGGTCGGTCAAGGTCTGCTCCACGCCATCGCCTCCGTCGATCTCGTAGTGGACCTTGTTGACGATGATCCCCCCGACCGGCATCTCGGCCTCGAGCAGCTTGCGCTGGAAGTAGATCGCCTCCTCGATCGGCTCTCCCTGGGGACCGCAGACCACGATGAAGCTGGTAGCCGGGTCGGCCAGCAGGTCGGAGACGCTTCGCGCCCGCTCGCTGAAGCCGTCGACCATGCCACTGAACGCCTGCAGGAACTCTCCGATATCCGAGAGCAGATCGAATCCCAGGATTCGTTTGAGGACCTGGAACATCACCGCGCTTCCGCGTCCGATCAGGCTGGTTGCGAGGCCGGTCGGCCTCATGAAGATCTGCAGCGAGCGACCCTCGATGAACTGGGTCAGGCGCTTGGGCGCGTCGAGGAAGTCGAGCGCGTTTCGGGACGGCGGCGTGTCGAGCACCAGGAAGTCGTAGTCGCCTGACTGGTGGATCTCGTAGAGCTTCTCCATCGCCATGTACTCCTGAGATCCGGCGAGAGCGTTGGAGATCTGCCTGTAGATGCGGTTCTCGAGGATGCGGTCTCTTGCCGCTTCATCAGGCGCGTTTCGCTCGACCAATTCGTCGAAGGTCGCCTTCGAGTCGAGCATCATCGCCCAGAGCTCACCCTTCATCTCCACACCGGCATCTGCAAAGAGCGCAGGGTCGACCTTTCGTGGCTCGTTCCCCAACTCTTCCAGCCCGAGCGAGTCGGCCAACCGCTTGGCCGGATCGATCGTCAAGACGGCTACCTTCATCCCGCGTGCGGCGAGGCCAGAGGCGATCGCTGCAGAGGTAGTCGTCTTGCCCACGCCACCTGATCCGGCGCAGATGCAGATCTTGCGATCGGTGACGATCTCGGCGACCGAGGTCATACCGTCAACTCCGAGAGCTCGTTGAAGTCGCCCAGGTCCAACTGCGGTTTGAAGATGAACGGCAGCTCGGTCACCGGTGTGCGGGTCATCTCCTTGAGGCGCTCGAGCTGCGCGTGTTGGACGGTCGCGCGTTTGTGTTCGCTCATCGCGGCGGTGATCGCTGCCTTCGTGGGTCCTTCGGCGCTCTCTCTCATACCGGCCAGAGTTTCGGCTTCGGTATCGGTGAAGAGGTTGGGGTAGAGGGCGTTCATGTAGAGGCGATCCACCGCCACACCCACGTCGTCGATCAACTGGGTCTCGAGTGAGGCGGATTCATTCACCGGCATCTCCTCCGGCAGCGCGACGATCGCAACCCCCGTCTCTTCGTGGTTGGTTATCTGGGCGTCGAGGGTCGAGGCCTGGTTGTGGATCGGGCCGACCCGCGCGATCTCGGCGAAGGTCCTCGGCGTCTGCAGGAACCCGATGCCGTGGCCGGTTGCCGGCGCGTCGACTATCACCAGGTCGTACGGCTCCATCCCCTTGACCTTGCGGTCGGGAAGCGTGAGCTCCCAGATCTTTCCGATCGTGACCAGCTCCTTCAGACCTGGGGCGGCTTGGGCGAGGTAGAGGAAGAGCTTCGAGCGCATCAGCAGATCGCGCATCGCCTTGACCTTCAGCTGCAGCAGCAGGTACTCGCGCATCGATTCGTCCGGGTCTATGGAGATTCCCCAGAGGCCGGGAGTGAGTTCCACCTCGTTGAATCCCACTTGGGCACGTTTGAACACCCGTGAGGCGTTTTCCTGCGAGGCGATCTCACAGACGATCGTGCGCTTGCCTCGCGCAGCGCCCGCGAGCCCCAGGGAGAGGGCAACCGTGGACTTGCCCACACCGCCTTTTCCGGTGACGAAAACCAGCTTCTTGTCGAGTAGATCGCTCACGCCTAGAGCCATTCTTGCGAAACCCCTTGCAAATGGCTTCTCGGGAGGAATTCGTGGCAGGAATCGCATCAGGCGTGGGGAAACAACACGCACATGACTTCCAAGCCCAACACGCCTGCAAGCAAGACCACCGGCGCACGCCTGCGTGCCGACGATATCGTCACGCCCAAGCGCGGCGAGGCCAAGAAGGGCGCTCCCAGGGCCGCCAAGAAGGCTGAGGCCAAGTCCGCCACCAAAGCTCCCTCCGGCAACAAGAAGCGTCGAGCCAAGGTAATCGCCTTCGCCAACCAGAAGGGCGGCGTTGCCAAGACCACCACCGCGCTCAACCTGGCAGTTGCTCTAAAGGAATCCGGCCACAAGGTCCTCGCCATCGACATGGATCCTCAGGGCAACCTGACCATGAGCCAGGGCATCGATCCGGACAAGGTCGACAAGAGCATGTTCGACGTCCTCGTACACGAGATGTCTCTGCGCGAGGTGATCGCCGAACGTGAGATCGATGTCGCTGTTTCCTCGATCGACCTTGCCGGTGCCGAGATCGCGATGGCTGCACAGATCGGCCGCGAGCGTCGTCTGCAGAAGGCCGTCAACGAGATCCGCGGCGACTACGACTTCATCTGCATCGACACTCCACCGAGCCTCGGACTGCTGACCATCAACGCTCTGACCGCTGCCGACAAGGTGATCGTCCCGGTCCAGTGCGAGTACCTCTCGATGCGCGGTCTGATGCAGCTACAGAACACCCTCCGGATGATCCGCGAGAACCTGAACCCCAAGGTCGAGATCGAGGGCATCCTGCCGACCATGCTCGACTCGAGGACCGTTCACGCCAAGGAGGCGATCGAGATCCTCGAGGAGAACTTCGGCGACCTGGTCTTCCAGTCCCGGATCAAGAAGGCGATCAAGTTCGCCGAGGCTCCGGTGCGCGGCGCATCCGTCCTCAAGTACGACCCCAAGGGCAAGGCTGCTACCTACTACCGTGATCTCGCCAAGGAGGTCATCTCACATGAGTAAGCGCGCCAGCATGCGTGAGGGCCCCCTCGCCGATCTCTTCCGCTCGACCGAGTCCTCGGTCGCCGAGGAAGAGGTCAAGATCACCGACAACACCGCTGCCGCCACTTCGAGCGCCGGCGAGGACGCCGCTGTCGCAGTTGCCGAGGCAGTCGAGGCCGTCGAAGTCGTCGAGGCCGAGCCGGTTGCCGAGACCGTCACCCCCGAGGCTCCCGTAACCGAGCCCGAGGCGCCGGTGGACGAACCAAACGAGTCCGAAGACGAGCCCGCCGAGGATCCGGTCGAAGTTGCCGAGCCCAAGGTGATCGAGGTCGAGTCGCCCAACCACGAGGGACTCCAGGCTCTGCTGAGCGGCGCGTCCGCAGACGCATCGCCGGCTTACGGCCGCAAGGAGCCGGACACCATCACCTTCGATGCAATCCCCCGCAGCCACCAGGCCGTGCTCCGTGTGGTCGGCGTGGGAGGCGCAGGCGTCAATGCCGTCAACCGCATGGTCGAGGCGCAGGTTCCCGGCGTCGAGTTCGTCGCCATCAACACCGATCTCCAGTCGCTGCAGAACTCCAAGGCCGATGTAACCCTGCACATCGGCAGCGAGCTCACCCGTGGCCTCGGCTCGGGTTCCGATCCGCGAGTCGGCTATCGCGCCGCCTTCCAGGACCAGGACAAGATCAAGAGCCTGCTCGCCGGATCCGACATGGTCTTCATCGCCGCTGGCGCAGGTGGAGGTACCGGTACCGGTGCCGCTCCGATGGTCGCCAAGCTCGCCCGCGATGTCGGCGCACTGACCGTCGCTGCCGTGACCAAGCCTTTCTCCTTCGAAGGTGCGCTTCGCGAGAAGCAGGCCGAGGAAGGCATCGCCGCCCTCAGCACCGAGGTCGACACGATGATCGTCGTGCCGAACGAGCGCCTGCTCGAGATCCTCGAGCGCCGCACCTCGATCCAGGACGCCTTCCGCGTAGCCGACGATGTGCTCCGCCAGTCTGTTCAGGGCATCTCGGATCTGGTCATGCTGCCTGGCTTGATCAACCTCGACTTTGCCGATGTCCGCACCACCATGCTCGAGGCCGGCGACGCCATCCTCGGAATCGGTATGGGGATCGGCGAGCATCGCGCGATCCTCGCCGCACAGAAGGCCGTTTCGTCGCCGCTTCTAGACAGCTCGGTAGAGGGGGCGCACTCGCTGCTGCTCTCGATCACCGGCGGCCCCGACCTCTCTCTGATCGAGGCCAGTGAGGCCGCCGAGGTCGTGCGCGAGGCAACGCACCCAGACGCAAACATCATCTTCGGTGCCAGCATCGACGAAGACCTCACCGAGGAGGTCTGGGTCACCGTCATCGCCACCCGTTTCGACAAGAACCCGATTCGGCGTCGGCGAAACGATGCCGACGGACCGCGTGAGCCCAGCCCGCAGGGCGGACGCGGACGCGACTTCGACCCGCAGCGTCGGCCGCTTGCCGACTGGGAGAAGCGTTGGGCTGCCGAGGATCACTACTCGGCCGATCGTGGCTCACGCACCCCCCGTCAGGCTGACACCCGGGGCATGTTCGTAGACGTGCCCGAGTTCACCCCCGGTCAGTAGCTTCGAACCTCGACTCCGCTGCTTCCGGCGGCCCCTGCGGTCAGCGGTTCAGCGTTTGAACTCGGCTGCTTCCTCTGAGCCCTTGGTGGCGTCGCCCTCACTGTAGGAGTGCGCGCCGGTCCCAGCCAGTTTGCCGCCGTCGACGATCAGATACTCGTCGCGGATCGGCTTCTCGTCGAAGAAGCACTCGAGGATCTCCCTGGTGCCTGCGGCGTAGCGCGTCTGCGCCGACAGGCTCGCACCAGAGGTGTGGGGGGTCATGCCCTCGTGCGGCATCGTCCGCCATGGGTGATCCTGGGGCGCCGGCTGGGGGAACCACACATCACCGGCATAACCTGCGAGCTGACCCGACTCGAGTCCTCGCACGATCGCGTCGCGATCGCAGATCTTGCCGCGGGCGGTGTTGATCAGATAGGTGCCGCGCTTCATCGAGGCGATCATCTCGTCGTCGAAGAGGTGCTCGGTCTCGGGATGCAGTGGCGCGTTGATCGTGACCACGTCGCACTGCGGGACCATCTCCTGGGCGGTCTCGTGGAAGGTCAGATTCAGTTCTTCCTCGATCTCCTTGGGCAGGCGATGGCGGTCGGTGTAGTGCAGGCCTACATCGAACGGCGCGAGGCGCCGCAGCACCGCAAGCCCGATCCTGCCGGCCGCTACGGTGCCGACCTGCATTCCCTCCAGGTCGTACTCGCGAGAGACAGCGTCTGCGATGTTCCAGCCGCCGTCGGTGACGATCTGGTGAGAGGGGATGTAGTTGCGCACGAGGCCCAAGATCATCATCACCACGTGCTCAGCGACGCTGATCGAGTTGCAGAAGGTGATCTCGGCCACCGTGATCCCGTTCTTCATCGCGCCTTCGAGGTCTACGTGGTCTGATCCGATTCCGGCGGTGATCGCGAGCTTAAGGTTCTTCGCCTTCTCGATCCGCTCAGCGGTCAGGTAAGCAGGCCAGAATGGCTGCGAGATCACCACATCGGCGTCGACCAGATGTTCTTCGAACTCGCTGTCGGTGCCGTCTTTGTCCGAGGTAACGACCAGCTTATGGCCGGCTCCTTCGAGGAACGTCCTCAAGCCCAGCTCACCCGAGACGCTGCCAAGCAGCTGGCCGGGGGTGAAGTCGATTGCGTTCGGCGTGGGCGCCTTCTGCCCGTCGGGGTACTCGGAGATCGTGGGGATCTCGTCGCGCGGATACTCGGGTGGGTACCCCGGAACCGGATCGTCGAACAGGACGCAGAGAATCTTTGCCATCGGCGAAGCATACAAAGCGGCTCTTCCAGGCGGCGAAGGAGCCGGCGACGAGTCTCTCATCCTAGACGGGGAATCACCCCGCTCCCCTCGCTAGCCTCGCTTGAAATGCGAGCCGTTACCGAGCAGGTTGCACAGTGACCAGACCCATGGGAGTGGTTGCCGCGGGACATCCGGCAACCGCCGAGGCCGGTGCCGAAGCGTTGCGTGCCGGAGGAAACGCTGTCGACGCAGCCATCTCAGCCGCGTTGGCATCGTTCGTCTGCGAGAGCCCCCTGACCGGATTCGGCGCCGGGGGGTTCATGTACATCCACGAGCCAGGCGGCGCGGACGGCGTCGTACTCGATTTCTTCGTGGCAGGTGGCGGCTCAGATGGCTTCGAGCGGACCGAGGACCTGATTCCGATCTCCGTCTACTTCGACGAGACCTCACAGACCTTCAACGCCGGTGCAGCCTCGTGCGGAGTGCCGGGTAACGCTGCCGGCCTCGCTCTGGCTGCGGAGAGGTACGGGTCGATGCCGCTTTCCGAGTTGGTCAAGCCCGGGATCGCTCTCGGGCGCGACGGAGTGGTGATCAACGAGCAGCAGGGATACATCCTCGAGATCCTCGAGGCGATCCTCACCATGACGCCGGAGTCAGCGGCTCTCTATGCGCCCGAGGGGAAGCCATTGCGCACCGGAGACATCTTCCGGTACCCGGAGATGTCAGACGCGCTGGAGCGCTTCGGCGCTGAAGGCTCGGAGCCTTTCACTTCGGGGGAAATCGCGGTGAAGGTGGCTGAATGCGTTCGTGATCACGGGGGGAATCTCGGAATAGACGATCTGCGTGCCTACG
This sequence comes from Solirubrobacterales bacterium, assembly GCA_032119755.1. GTDB lineage: Bacteria > Actinomycetota > Thermoleophilia > Solirubrobacterales > 70-9 > CAIUSP01. The sequence continues at coordinate 6,764 of JAUMFR010000192.1, forward strand.
AGCCGATCGTTCGCGAGCCGCTGCGGATGAGCTTTCGGGGGGCGGAGGTGATGATGAATCCACCCTCGTCGTCGGGAGGGCTGCTGATCTCCTACGCGCTCGGCCTGCTCGAGCGCCTGGGGCCCACCAGTGACGCGGAGCGTCTGGTGGCGGCAATGGAGGCCTCAAACAGCGTCCGCCAGGATGACTTCCATCAGCGCCTTCACGACGAGGGGTTCGCAGCCGAGGTGCTCGATCCGCAAGCGCTCGATGCGGCCGTTGCCAAGATCGAATCGGGCGAGTGGGTGGGGGGCGGAGGTGGGGCAGGGGGGCCTGACCTTGACTCGGACAGCCTCGGTTCCACCACTCACATCACCGCGGTCGACGCCGAGGGCCGCTGCGCCTCGATCACCTGCTCGAACGGCACTTGCTCGGGTATCCAGGTTCCCGGCACCGGTGTGCACCTCAACAACATGCTCGGCGAGGAGGATCTGAATCCCGGCGGATTCCATCGCATACTGCCGGGGCAGCGGGTGAGCTCGATGATGTCTCCCGGGGCGGTTTTGCGCGACGGGGAGTTGGTGCTGGGCATCGGCAGCGCCGGCTCCAACCGGATCCGCTCGGCGGTGGTCCAGACGATCGTGCGCACGGTCGAAGAAGGCATGGGCGCTCAGGAGGCGATCGATGCCGGACGACTGCATTTCGAATTAGGCGTAGTTCAGGCCGAGCCCGGGGTGGATGCCTCGGCCCTCGATCGCCTCGAGCAGCGCGGAGTGCCGGTGGTGCGCTGGAAGCGCCGAAACCTCTTCTTCGGCGGAGTGCAGGCGGTGGTGCGAGAGCCCTCGACCGGAGCGCTCGGCGGCGGCGGTGACCCGCGCCGCGGGGGAGCGGTCGCGGAGGCTTGACCTGCCCCGCTGAGCGCCGCTCAGGGGTGAGGAGAACTCCCGTTCGTGCTCGCCGATCCGTTCGACTTGGCGCGCTCGCTGGCCTGCTCGGCCTGATCGATCGCCCGCTCTAACGCCTTCAGGGCGTTAGCCAGGAGGGTCATCCGCTCTGCTTCGTCTCGGCGTTCCAGCAGGGCTTGCTTGGTCTCGACCGGCAACTCGATGCGGGCGGCTATCTCGTAGGCGGTTACTCCGTCCATCTCCGCCGGCTCGGGACGCTCGCCGGTTGCCCGCTCTGCGATCGAGGCGAAGGTCTCGCGGGCCGCCTCGGCATCGGGTCCCTCGTCGGTGGAGTCATCGGCGCCAATGGTCTCGATCTCGGCCTCGGGCCACTCACCCGTCTCTATCCGGTCGAGCACCGTGAAGGGCCCGGTGCCTCGGCCCATGATGTTGGAGCGGCCGTCCTCGAATCGTTCGAGGATCTCCTCGATCTGCACCAGACAGCCGACAGAGCGCGCGCCATCGTCGTCGCGCAACACGATTCCAAAGGGCAGATCCTCGCTCAGGCAGTGGGACGTCATCGCCTGGTATCTCGGCTCGAAGATGTGCAGTGGGACCTGTTCGCTGGGCAGGCAGACCAGTGGCAACTCGAAGATCGGGATCCGCTCGCTCACCCGATTGATTCTAGGGGCGGGCGGCTCGCGCTACGCCGATTGCGGCTTGCGGCCAGAGATCAGCAGGTTGTAGAAGAGGCTCGCCGGCAGATACGGCTCGAGGGCGATCGTGTCCACCTTCTGCAGGGCGATATAGCTTCGAAAGGCGAACTTGCGCCAGGCCATCGGCACCTCCTCGGGCTCTGCGCTGCCTTCGAGGGTGCGCATGGTCCAGCCGTGGACGTTGGCCAGCAGCTCCTC
>JAUMFR010000193.1:0-2197 GCA_032119755.1 Solirubrobacterales bacterium
ACCCTCGACCAGCCCATCCGTGGCAGGGACGCCTACGCCACCTACTGCGACGGCTTCTTCACCGCCTTCACCGAGCTCGACTGGACCATGCGCGAGCCCGTGATCCACGAAGGAGACCGCGTGGCCGAACCGTGGGCCTTCCGCGGCCTCAACTCGGGTCCGCTCTGGATCGGGCTGCCCGCCACCGGTCGGCGGCTGGAGAGCAAGGGGACCGACATCTTCGAATTCCGTGACGGGAAGGTCTGCCGCGAACACTCCTTCTACGACGTCACCTCCAACCTCCGTCAGCTCGGCCTGTGGCCGGGTATCGGGAGCATCGGTGAGCGGTTGATGATGGGGGCAGGCAGCGGAGCGGTGCAAGCCGCGAAGCTCGTCGGTCGCCTTCCCCTGCCTGGCCGCTAGGAACTCACCATCGAGCACATCCACCAAGAGATCCGTGGTTGGTTCACTTTTCCCGGGCTGTATCGCAGGGCAATCGTCAACGCTCCGTCTGGCGGCACGCTGGTCGAGGTCGGCAGCTGGATGGGGAAATCAGTCGCTTTCCTCGCCGTCGAGGCCGTCAACTCCGGCAAGGACCTGCAGATATTCGCGATCGACAGTTGGGAAGATATCGAAACGGTCATCTCAGCCGAGACCTTCGACGGCGAGGAGACATTCAGGTGCTACCGAGAGAACATCGCTCCGGTTGCCGACCGGATCGAGGCCCTGAGAATGAGATCGACCGATGCAGCGGCAAACTTCGAAGACTCGAGTTGCGACTTCGTGTTCATCGATGCCTCTCACGAATATCGCGACGTCCTCGACGATCTCGCTGCCTGGTATCCGAAGGTGAGATCGGGCGGAGTCCTGGCGGGGCACGACTACCACTGGCCCGGGGTCTCACGTGCCGTCAGAGAGTTCGCCCGCGCGAACGGATTGAAACGGCCGAGGACGACCGAGCTCTGTTGGGTGATCGAGGTCGGAGCGGAGAGCAGGAGCATCAGCCAACGGCTCCATGACTTGGCGGCCGCTCCGAAAGAGAACCTGCTGGCTCTGGTCGCGCGCATCCGGTACGAGTTCATGACCAGACTCGCCAGACGCTGACCGGGCACCTGCTTCGACATCTCGAACCGTGGTGGGCAGTGCGGGCGGTCCGTCCTAGACTTCCTGCAGTCGGCCCCGATAGCTCAGCTGGATAGAGCGACTCCCTCCTAAGGAGTAGGCCGCAGGTTCGAATCCTGCTCGGGGCGTGTCGCGCCTCAGTCCCTGTCGGGACGATCGGGGTAAAGATCATCGATCGTGAACAGAGGCGTATAAGGGGCCTCAGCCGCGGCCTCGATTGCCTCTCCCCCGCCGGCCAACCGGTCGAGTACGGAGACGACTCCGATCACCTCGTGTCCCTCCTCACGAATGCGCTCGATCGCCTTGACAGTCGATCCGCCCGTCGTGACCACGTCCTCCACCACCAGGCACTTGGTACCGGGATCGAGGATCGGACCCTCGATCCACCGTTGCAGGCCGTGATCCTTCCGCTCCTTGCGAACGAAGAACGCGATCAGACCGTCGCCGGCCGGATCGCCGATCGCGGCTGAGGCGAGGGGATCGGCTCCCATCGTGAGACCTCCGACCGCCTCCGCCCCACGATCGGTCGCCTCGGCGGCGATCAAGGCTCCCACCGCCCGGAAGCCCTCCGGGCGGAGGATGGCTCGTTTCACATCCACGTAGTACTCGGCCTCGGCACCGCTCGAGAGAGTCACCTTGCCGATCACCAGCGCGTGTTCACGCAACTGCGCGAGCAATGCCTCACGTATTTGGCCAGGACCGTTCACCAGCCTGATCCTATTCGTCGGACGCTGCGGAAAGGCCTCCGACCCGACTAGCGGTAGATGAAGATCTCCATCCCGAGGTCGATCCAGTTGTAGATGAAGATCGAGTAGGGAATCGGATTCCTCAAACAACCGTGTGATGCGGGGTAGTTCGGCACCGGATCGAAGCCATGCGTCGCGTAGTTGCCGTCGTAGAAGACCGAGTAGTACATGCGCTTCCCGTTGTATCCGGCGTGACGCAGATAGAACCTGAACCTTCCGGTGAGGGTGGGTGTTCTGTCCGCACCGCTCGAGATGTGGAAGGTGTGAACCGCCTTCCCCTTGCGGACGAGGGCCATCACCTGTCGCGACAGGTCCACCTCGACGTGCTTGCCGGCACCTGGATGCCCGGG
>JAUMFR010000193.1:2207-3598 GCA_032119755.1 Solirubrobacterales bacterium
GTTGACCTTCCGGAAGGCCAGCATCGCAAGGCGCGAGCTCCAGTTGAGGCGTCGTGATACGGCTGCCTGGTGGTAGCCGGCATTGCGCAGGAGCTTGTTGAAGAACTTGGTCCGCGGACCCGAGCCGAGGCGCCCCGGAACCGCCACCTTGAAGTAGACGGGGTTCGAGCGCTCGCCGGCCCATTCGGCGAAGACGCGATAGCGACAGCAGGCGCGTGTCTCGAAGGTCCACTCGTAGGCGCCGGTCGTGGGATCGGCCTCGACCTTGGCTGCCTCCACCTTGCGCTTTCCCGTGTACGCGCGGATCGTGACCTGGGCACCCGGAGTCGGTGTGGGTATAGACCCCTCGACCCGAACCTTGCGCAAGACGCCGACGACTCCGGGATTGCCCTTGATCGCTATCTCCACCGCATCGCCCGGACAGGCAAGGCCCCTCGTGGAGGGAGCGGCGGCGGGAGACGAGCAGACAGCGAGGTCCGCGGAGTCACCAGAGGGAGCCGTCGCAGAGGCCAAGCCCGGCAGAAGCATTCCGGTGACCGAGGCAGCCACCGCGATAAAGATGAATCTCTTACCCCTGCCGTCTCGTTTCAACTCCCGTTTCATCTCTCGATCATTCTGCCGCATCCAACGGCGATTTGCGACTCTCAGGCGAGCAACCGGCGACGCAGAGCCCTGACCGGTATCGGGAAGAGGATCAGCGACACGACGACGAGCCAGCAGGCGTGCAGGGCGATCTGGAGCGCCTCCGGGCCGGTTGCAAGTCCTCTGGTGATCTCGACCAGGTGGTACAGCGGGCTGAACCAGGCGAGCACCTCGACCCAGTCCGGCAGATCGGTGAACGGGAAGAAGATGCCCGAGAAGAGGAACATCGGGGTCACCCCGAGGGTGAAGTAGTAACTGTAGAAGTCGATACGACCGACCAGAGAGGTGAACGCGTAGCCGATCACGGCGAAGCAGAGTCCTCCGATGAAGACGAACGGCGGAATCAGGATCGCCCAGGGTGAGGAGATCAAGCCGAACGCTGCGACGACGATGGCGAAGACCGACCCGTAGACCATCGCGCGAGTCGCACCCCAGACGATGTCCCCGGCGGCGAGATCCTGGACCTCCACCGGGGTGGCGAGAACCGCGTCGTACAGGCGGTCCTCGTTCATCCGCATGTAGACGTTGTAGGTGGTCTCGAAGGAAGCCGCCCACAACGCCGCCGAGGCGATCAATCCGGGGGCGAGGAAGTCACGGTATGGAACGCCGTCGAGACTCGCGATGTAGGTACCCAGCCCGAAGCCCAACGCGATCAGATAGAAGAGTGGGTCAAGGAAAGTCGGCAGAAGGGCCCCCTTCCAGAGCTTCGAGAAGACCTTCGCGTTCCGTCGCCACACTGCGAACGCGAA
>JAUMFR010000194.1:0-335 GCA_032119755.1 Solirubrobacterales bacterium
CGGCGCCGCGAGGGTATTTCGCAGCAGCGTTCGAGGGCGCAGGCGAACAGAGCGACCCGGCAGGGGATTCAGGATCAGCGCGACAGCGATCAGCGCGATCGCGAGCGACGCGCACGTGCCGCTGAGGCGAGGTCCCAACAGGGAGGGGCTTCGAGTGAGCCGCGAACAGGAGAGACCGCTGACCGGCAAGCTCGCAGGGTTCCCCGGGGTCGCCCGGCGACCAAGGGCGGCGAACCTCGGCGGGAATCAGGTGGATCACCCACTCGGCGCTCCGGCGACTGAGACGAATCGGTAGCTTCCTCGCCATGGAGAGAACTCTCATCCTGGTCAAGCCG
>JAUMFR010000194.1:345-2429 GCA_032119755.1 Solirubrobacterales bacterium
TTTCGAGGGCAAAGGACTTTCGCTTGTCGCACTCAAGCTCCTCTCTGCGGATGAAGAGATCGCCAATGCGCATTACGCGGAGCATTCCGAGAAGCCGTTCTTCGGAGAGTTGGTCTCCTTCATCACCGGAGGTCCTCTGGTGGCAGCGGTGCTGGAAGGTCCGAACGCGATCGGCGCAGCACGTCAGTTGATCGGATCGACCGATCCGGTCGAGGCTGCCACTGGATCGATCAGAGGTGATTTCGGTCTCGAGGTCACCTTCAACCTGGTCCACGGTTCGGATTCTCCGGAGTCCGCCGAGCGTGAGATCGGGATCTGGTTCCCCGAACTCTGAGCCACCGTCGGTGAGCCCGTGAGCCGCGTGGTTCTGGCCAGTCGATCTCCCCAGAGGTTGGCCCTGTTGAGGGGGCTCGGTCTCGAGGTGGAGGTGGTCGACCCTGATCTGGCCGAGCAGACCGAAGGAGACCCGGTCGAGTTGGTGAGGTCGAACGCGGTCTCGAAGGCGTTGGCTGTGAAGTCGCGCTCTGATGCTCTGGCTACTCCGCTCGTCGCCGGAGATACCGAGGTGGTCCTGGATGACCGTGCTCTCGGGCAGCCGTCCGACGCTTCAGACGCTCGGCGTATGCTGTTCGCGCTCTCCGGCAGGGAGCACCTGGTGGTGGGAGCGATCTGCATTCTCATGCCCGGCGAGGATTCTCCCCGGGTGGGTGTCGAACAGACGATGGTCCGGTTCAGGGAACTGACAGAAGATCTCGTCGATGCCTGTATCGCTGGGGAGGAGTGGGTCGGACGCGCCGGCGGCTACGCGGTGCAGGGCACCGGATCCGGCCTCGTCGAGCGGATCGAGGGCGATCTGTCGAACGTGATCGGCCTTTCACTGGGCCTGCTTGCACGCTTGGCCCCGGAGCTGCTCCGGTCCACCCGGCAGAATTAGGGTCAGCAGGGCCTCGAACCCACGCCTCAGGCAGGGCTCCGGGCCGGATCCCCAACCAACCGGGCCAGGAACAGAAACCAGAACATGTACCGGAAAGAAGTGCGCAGAAGGCGAACCGTGCTGGCCGTGCTCGTGGTGGCAGGGTTGACCATGCTCAGCCTCTACTTCCAGGAGGGTCCCACGGGCCCATTGCACTCAGGCCAGGGTCTGGTCTCGAACCTCCTCGGGCCAGTCGAGGAGGGTGCCAGCAGGGCTCTCAAGCCCCCAAGGGACCTGATCAACTGGTTCAGCGAGACCTTCGATGCTCGGGGGGAGAATGCGCGGCTCCGCGACGAGGTAGCGGATCTCCGAAACCGCCTGGCTGAGGCGGAGTCCACGGCGACGGCTGGATCACAGAGTGCGAAGCTCGATTCGCTCGTCGGGGGTTTGGTGCCTACGGGATCCACCCCGGTCGACGCGCGGGTGATCGGGCGCTCTCCCACCGTCTGGTACTCGACCGTGGTGATCGACAAGGGCTCCTCCGCCGGCGTACGCCTCGACGATCCGGTCGTATCTCCGGCAGGACTCGCAGGGAGGGTGACCTTGGTCAATCGCGGCAATTCCGAGGTCACCCTGATCACCGATTCGGACAGCTCTGTCGCGGCTCGGGTTTTTCCCTCCGGCACCATCGGGGTCATCGAGCCGGCGCTCGGCAAGCCTCAGAACCTCCAGTTGAACTACATCAGGGGTGGCGAGGAGATCCGAAAGGGTCAGATGGTCGTCACCGCAGGTTTCTCGGACCCGGCGCTCTCGTCGCTCTTCCCGCCGGGAATTCCGATCGGAAGGGTCTCCAAGGTCTCGCTCGAGGAATTGCAGGCCTATCAGCGGGTGGAGGTTCGGGTCTACGCGGATCTGCGTGACATGGACTACGTCAAGGTCTTGGCCAGCGGGAGCAAGGGATGATCGTCACCTGGAAGATCGTCGCTCGGCTGTGCGCGCTTGCGCTCCTGGTCGCGATCCTCCAGACCTCCTTCTTCTCACAGCTCTGGATCTTCGGCTCGAGTCCCGAGATCGCACTCCTCGCCGTGATGTCGGTCGGGCTTCTCGGCGGAAGTTTGACCGGGTCGGTCTTCGGCTTTTCGGTCGGACTGCTCCTTGACTGCCTGTTGAT
>JAUMFR010000195.1:0-1696 GCA_032119755.1 Solirubrobacterales bacterium
CACCGCTGACTCTCCACAGGGCATGAAGGCCTCCAGATCGCGCACGGGCATACTCGAGGCGCAGTAGACACGATCCCCGTCGGTCAGAACCTGTGACAGAGTCCGCCACAGCGTTGGCTCTGTTGGCGAGGAGATCGCAGCCAGTTCCTCCTGGATCGTGGACGTCACGAGGCGATCGGCCTCCTGCCATCTCTCGCACCACTCCGTGCGCTCCGGAATCACCGCGAGCCTCTCGGCCAGATCCCCCAGAAGATTCTCCGGGGCGGCCCTGACGAGCATTTCGGCGGTCTTCGTGGGCTCCTTCCAGGCAGGCTCGGGCTCGATCACTATCTGCACCGGACCGTCTTCGCGGCCGATCCACTGTCGGAGCGGCTTCGAGGTCGGCATCTCCCCGACCCGGATGATGAGATCGGGCATCAATTCGGGATTTACCGTGCGGGCGATCGGGTCATAGGTAGTGATGATGCGCGATCGGTCGTGGGGTCCCCAGCGCAGTTGGGAGGTCGGCTCCGCCAGGATTGGAGCACCTGCCTCCTCCGCCAGTCGGGTTACGTCGCGAGCGAGCCTGTCGCCGTTGCGGTTCATCCCCGCGACGATGGCCGGCCGCCGCGACGCCGCGATTCGACTTGCGATCTCTTCGCTTACCTCCGGGTCGAGTTCCCCTCTCGATCTCACGACCCTGTTCAGTGGTCCGGCGCCACGTCCAACGAGCGCCAAGTCGTCCTTCGCGGTGACCGCGCCGGGCTGAGGGGTCGGAGCAAGTGGTTCCCGCAGGGCGATATTCAGATGGACGGGACCGGGCCTCGGGTCGCCTGCTGCTGTCGCAAAGGCTCTGCATGCAACCGACCGCACGTGGATCAAGCCGCTGTCGTCGGCATCGTGCGTGCCGACCTCCGCGAACCACCTCACAGCCGATCCGAAGATCTTGATCTGATCGATGGTCTGTCCGGCTCCGGTCGCCCGTAGCTCCGGAGGTCTATCGGCTGTGATCAGGATGAGTGGTACTCCTGCCTCGTCCGCCTCGACCACAGCGGGGTGGAGGTTCGCCACCGCAGAGCCCGAGGTCGTCAGGACTGCCACCGGAAGGTCGGATGCGACAGCCGCACCGAGTGCGATGAAGCCTGCGCTTCGCTCGTCGAGGACCACGGAGGTCTCGATCGCGGGATTGCGCTCGAGTGCGAGGGCGTAGGGGGTAGACCGCGAGCCGGGACAGACGATCGCCCGACGCAATCCGCTTCGGGCGAGCTCCTCGCAAAGCGCAGAGGAGAGGGCGGTGTTGGTGTTGGTTGCGTCCATCACCGAGAACGGTAGGGCAGTCCGGCCCGGGCCTGCGGCGGATGCTTTGCGGCCTCAGGCAATTCTGCGTGATGCGAGCAGTTCTTCATCTAGAGCCACCCCGAGACCCGGTGCATCCGGAAGGCTCAGGTAAGCACCGCTCCAGGTGCCTCCCTCGCCGACCTGGACAGAGAAGAGACGCTCGGTCGCCAGTCCATGGGCGAGCCCTGCGTCCGGCATCGCCTGGACGGTATGCGCTCCAGCGAGAATCCCTACTGGTCCCTCGAGCGAGCTCGTCATGTAGGAGTCGATCGCTTCAGAGATGCTCAGGGCGTTGCGGATTCCACCGACTTTCGCCAGCTTGAGGGCCGTGAAGTCGCAGGCCTTCGACTCGACGGCATATCGGGCTTCACGCACCGTC
>JAUMFR010000196.1:0-2715 GCA_032119755.1 Solirubrobacterales bacterium
CGACTGTGACTCGAAAGACTACCCCCGCCAGAGGCGGCGATAATCTTTAGCCAACGTGCGATTACCCACTTTAAACACGGGCCTGCGCCGGAAGTACCGGCACTGGCGTGAGGATGCGTCGTTGCGGAGATCGATCAGGCAGGCCCGGGCAGAGGCGGGGGGCCTGATGGACCCTGAGTCCAACCGTGAACTGCTCTCGGCGAGGCATCGGTACGCATCATGGCTCGCTGCAGGCAACCACAGGCCGGTGGAGGAGATGGCGACTCCGAGCGGGCCCGAACTGCACCTCGGCGAATACGACCTGCCGGAGGTCCAGGGAGACCGACTGGACGCGGGCGTCTTGCGCAAGGCGATCCTCGAATACGGTGCCCTCATCGTCCGCGGCTTAGTCGATCGTGGTCGCGCCGAGGGCTTCGCCGCTGGGATCGATCAGGCCTATGCCTCGCGTTCCTCGAAGAACGGCGACGGCGCCTACGCCCCATTCCTCCCGGACCCGCCCTACACGCAGACTCAGCTCGCCGAGTTCCGACCGTGGGTCGAGGAGTCCGGAGGGCTGCTCGCCGTGGACTGCCCCGCTCTCCACGCACAGATGATCGACTTCTTCTCGGAAGCCGGCCTTACCGGGACAGTGGATCGCTATCTGGGTGGACCGGCTCTCATCTCCGCCCACAAAACCACGCTGCGCAAGGTCGAGCCAGGTACCAAACCCGGTTGGCATCAGGACGGAGCCTTCATGGGAAAGGTGAGGAGCCTCAATCTGTGGCTTGCGCTCTCGCGCTGTGGCGACGTAGCCCCGGGCATGGACGTTCTCCCCGCTCGATTGGAAGACTTCGTCGAGACGGGCGGCAAGGGAACCATGGTGGCCAATCAGGTCTCTCAGTCCCAGGCCGAGAGAGCGGCCGCGGCGGCAGGCGTGAATATCGTTCGCCCTGTTTTCGATCCGGGCGACGCCCTCATCTTCGACGAGATGTTTCTCCACGCAACGGCCGCGGAAGGCGAGATGACCAAGCCGCGCTACGCGATCGAGAGCTGGTTCTTCACTCCAGCCGCCCTCCCACCCGGTTACGTGCCGATCGCCCCCGTGAGCCGATGATGAGCGGAGTCTCGATCGTCGAGTTCACCGACCCGGTCTGTCCGTGGGCGTGGTCTGCCGAACCGCACAGGTTGAAGCTCGACTGGACCTACGGGGATGCTCTCGCATGGCAGGCACGGATGGTGGGACTCTCATCGGACCCTGCGGAAAGTGCCAAGAGGTTCACTCCCGAGCAGCTGGGCAAGGGGCTCGCGCTGATCGCCGCCAAACACGGCATGCCTATCTACGAGGGCGCGCCCGAAAGGATGCAGGCGAGCTTCCCTGCATGCCGCGCCGTAGTGGCAGCCAGACTCAACGACGCGCCCAGATCTCAGCCTCTGCTCAGGGAACTTCGCAAGCGATGCTTCTCGCGCGAATTGATAGACGAGCCTGCGGTGATCGATTCGGCAGCGGAGGCCGTGGGTATCACGGCAGGAGATCTCGCTGACTGGCTGACAGACGCCGCGACCGAAGAAGCCTTTCAGGCTGACCTGGATGCCGCCCGACACCCCTCAGCAGCCGGGTTGGCCGTCAAGCGCAAGCTCGCCGAGTGGGAGGATGGCTGGCGCTACACCTGTCCGTCATATGTCCTCGGTCAGGGGGATGAATCCCTAACCGCTCCTGGCTTCCAACCCTATGAAACCTACGAGACCGCAATCGCAAACCTCGCGCCAGATCTCGAAGTCCGTCCCCCAGCCGAGACCGTGACCAAAGCACTCGAATGGGCCGAGGAACGCGGAGAGGGATCGCTTGCCACCGCAGAGGTGGCAGCGATCTGTGGCTTGGAGGTCGATCGAGCCCACGACGAGCTCGCCGAGACCGCTGCGACCGAGCGCAAAGTCGGAAGGAGTGCATTCTGGGAGATGCCGGGCTGATGAACTTCCTTGTTTCGCTCCCGACCTGGGTCATCTACACCTTCTTCGTGGTCGCAACAGCCCTCTTCGCCTGGGGCTTGAGTGTTTACCTCCACAAACACTTCAGGGGGAAAGCTGCATCCAGCATGGGTGAGGCAGCTGCCGCTTACTCGACCGTCGTCGGAAGCCTCTTCGCCATCCTCACCGGCTTCCTGATCAACGCCGCGTTCGGGACGGTCAATACATCTCGGGAGATCGTCGCGAACGAGGCGTCGGCGGCAAACCAGATCGCATGGATCGCACGTGACATCGGAGGTGCCAAGGGCGAAGGCATACAACGGGACCTGCAGGCGTATCTCGGGAAGGTCGAAGCCGAGGAATGGCCGCGGCTGGGAGACAGGGGGTACGACAACACCGTGCTGGAAGAGACTCGGGGAGCCTCAGCGATGCTCCAGCTGGAAGAACTACAGAAGGGCATCGCATCGGTTATCTCGACCTTCGAGGACTCGTCGACTCCGTCACTCGTTCGAGCCCAGGCCCTACATGCCGCGCTCGAGAACCTGCAGACCCAGAGGAGACTTCGATTCGACACCGCTCAGAGCACCACCCCGTTCGGCCTCTTCGCGCTGGCTCTCGTTGCCGGAATCGCTCTGATCGCCAACTCGATCGTCGTAACCCTGCGAGGACGAAGATGGGATGCTTTCGTGGCAGCCGGCATCACCTTGATAGTCGGGCTGGACCTCGCCTTGATAGTCAACCTCAGCGCGCCGTTTGCAGGTGGTTTCACGG
>JAUMFR010000197.1:0-2935 GCA_032119755.1 Solirubrobacterales bacterium
TCGCTGTAGCTCATTGCGTCCATCTCACGCAGCAGCAATGCAGTGCGCTGAGTCTCGGGCAAGCGGCTGACGTCGGTGATCACGTTGCGGAACTCCTCACGGTGTTCGACGTTCTCGTAGGCCGAGACTCCGTTCATGAAGCTGTGCATGTCCATCGAGTCCTGACCGTCGGCCACGGGCTTGCGCAGGTGGTTGAGGGAGCGGTTGCGGGCGATCCGGTAGAGCCAGGGCTTGACATTGATCGGACGCTCATCGGCGATCATCGCGTTGTAGGCGGCGACGAAGACCTCCTGCAGGACATCTTCGGCATCTTCGGTCGAGCGGAGCATCTGACGGCAGAATCCGAGCAGCCGGCCCTGGTAACGGGAGACCAACGTTTCGAACGCCGACTGATGTCCCTCACGGGTCAGAGCGACGAGATTCTCGTCGCTCTCGAGCCGCAGAAGGGGAGACGGCCGGGACAGTAGGCCACGCTTACCTGCATATGTGAGTGTTGAGGCTTCCATGACGGGAGTGGACTCTCCTTTCCTGTGTCCTCGTTATGAGAACACGTATCAAGCCTCAAGGTTCCGCATAAACGCCCCATAAAGGTCGCTTAACGATCTTCTATCGATACGGAAATCACGCCTCTTCATGCCTCTGCGAGGGTAGGTGCCCGGAGCGGGACTCGAACCCGCAATGCCCTTTCGGGCCGCGGCTTTTAAGGCCGCTGACTTTGCCAATTTGTCCACCCGGGCAGCCCCGATGCTAGTCGTGCTCGCACGGTGCGTATGGGTGGGGGTGCTGCAATCTCGGTTCCGGACTCCATCGTCGCCCGCTTCCTGCGCCACAATCAGAGAACGATGTCCCATCCGCTCAACTGGCTCTATCGCCGACTCGGCTCCTGGTACCCGAAGGTCTTCGTGACCGCGGAGATGCTCGTGGCCTTTCCGGTCGTCCTGGGAGCCTTGGCGCTCTTCAGCTTCTACTACAACCCTGGCCCGGAGAACGGTCCGATCATCCTTGCGTCGGCGCTCGCCTTGACGGCAGTCGCCGTCGTCGCCGTGTTGGCCAGAGTGCTTCGTCGACTCCGCCCGGTCACCAGATACCTGCGCGGCGACCACACGGCCGATTCGACCGCCGCCGCATGGACCGCTGCGGTAGACCTCCCCACCCAGTTGGTCCGACGCGACTTCTTCGTCCCGGTCGCCATAACACTCCCGCTCGCCATCCTCGCGGTGGTCCTGTTGGGTCTCAGTTGGTACGCAGTCTTCCCGCTGCTGCTCGTCTCGTTGATCGTGGTGGGTTACGCCGCGATCCTCCACTACCTCGCGCTCGAGGTGGCGATGCGGCCGATCCTCTACGACATCAACGAGGGTTTGACCGAGCCCGTCCGGATCGAGCGGCCGGACATCCCCCTTCGGGTCAAACTGCTGGCGAGCCTCCCGTTGATCAACGTGATCACCGGCATGACGGTTGCGGCGCTCACCTCGGAGGGCGGCAGCACCGCCTCGCTCGGCCTGGACGTCCTCATAGCGCTCTTCGTCTCGTTCACCATCAGTCTGGAGTTGACGATCCTCCTCTCCCGGTCGATCCTGAGGCCGATCGAGGATCTCGAGGCCGCCACGGAGCGGATTCGTCAGGGTCGCTTCGACGAGCACGTTCCGGTCACGACCGCTGATGAGTTCGGAGAGCTCTCCTCGGCCTTCAACCAGATGATCGACGGGCTCGCAGAGCGTGAACGCTTGCGCGAGGCATTCGGCACCTACCTGGACGAAGACGTGGCGAGCTACATCATCCGCCAGGACTACGACCCCGAAGGAGCCGAGGCGGAGGTCTCGCTGCTCTTCTGCGACGTGGAGAATTTCGCTGCCACCGCAGCCTCGGCTTCGGCTCCTCAGATCGTCTCGCGATTGAATGAGCTGTACGAGTGTGTGGTTCCCATCATCTCGAGGCATCGCGGTCACGTCGATCAGTTCATCGGTGACGGATTGCTTGCCGTATTCGGCGCGCCAGAGAGAACCGAGGATCATGCCGACCGCGCCGTGCAGTGCGCAGTGGAGATCGCGCGTACGGTCAACAGCCGCAAGCCCGGCGGTTTCAGCGTCAAGGTCGGCGTCAACTCCGGAACGGTTGTGGTGGGATCGATCGGAGGTGCAGGTAGGCTCGCGTTCAGCGTGATCGGGGACGCAGTGAACGTCGCCTCCCGTGTGGAGGAGATGACTCGAGAGACCGGTGACCAGGTTCTGATTACTGGAGATACGCGGGTTCTGCTGTCGGAGACGATAGAGGTGGTCCCGCGCGGCGATCGGGAGATCAAGGGAACCGGCCGGTCGATGGAGATATACGCGCCTGTGGTTCCGCACGCGGTTGAGACCGAGCCGGGCGATGATGTAGGCGATCCGCTGGGCGCTCCGCAGCCTGGCGGGCTCGGCCGCCCCCAGAAGCCCGGCGAGGGTCTGGGGCGACGATCTCCCGGCGGAGGGCTTGGACAGTCGGCTCCTCCAGCGCCCGGTGGATACACGCTACCCGGCTGAGCGGTAGCCTCGCGAGCGTAATGTCGAGTCCGCCCGAGACCGGAGAGGCCACCTCCGCCAAGGAGGTCACGAACCCGCATGGCGGCAGGCTGGTCGCCCGGGCCCTCAAGTCCCGGGGTGTGAGCAAGCTCTTCTCGCTCTCAGGTGGCCACCTTTTCTCGATCTACGACGGCTGCAAGGAGGAGGGAATCGAGATCGTCGACTTCCGACACGAGCAGGCCGCGACCTTCGCCGCGATCGGCTGGGCAAAGGCACTTCGAGAGCCGGGCGTCGCCGCGTTGACCGCGGGCTGCGGCGTGACCAACGGCATGAGCGCGATCGCCTCGGCTCAGGCAGACGGTGTGCCGATCGTGGTCCTCGGGGGCCGGGCGCCCGAGATGCGGTGGGGATCGGGATCACTTCAAGAGATCGATCACATC
>JAUMFR010000198.1:0-1371 GCA_032119755.1 Solirubrobacterales bacterium
TCCGCTTCAGGCCGGACCGCCGTCGAATCGGCTCGACGAACCAGATCACCACGAAGATGAGCGCGATGAACGCGACCGTAATCGCGGTGACGGGGCGGGCGAAGAGCAGATCGGACACAACCCAGAGCGCACCCGTGATAGCCAGTGCGAGGAATGCGAGCCCGGCCAGCGCGTAACGGTTGGAGAGGTCGACCAGGAACTCCTTGTCGCGCTGCCTGAACAGGATCCTGTGTGCGGCGCTCGGTGCGATCAGCAGAGCGACTGAGATCGCAGTGCACAGGAGAACCCCGAAGTAGACGTACCTGCCAGTGTCATCGAGCTCACCGAAGCGTGCGGCAAAGGGCACCGTGAGCAGGAAGGCAAACAGCACCTGTGCTCCCGGGAGTGCAACCCTCAGTTCCTGGAGCAGTTCCGAGAGGTGTCTATCTGCTCGCTGCGTCCGAGTCTCTCCCGGCCTCGCCTCACGCTTTCGAGAGGTGGGCATCAGGTCCTCAGGAGCGCTTGACGACGATCGACTCGATGTGATGGGCTGCCGTCTCGGTCGCATCGATCGCGCGCTCGAGAACCCCGAAGATGTCCTTCCAGCGAATCACGACCATCGGGTCGATGCCGTCAGAGAACAGCGATGCCAGCGCCTCACGCCAGACTCGGTCCCCTTCGTTCTCGAGTCGATGGATCTCGATCCACCGCTGCTCGAGATCCTCGCCCGTCCGCAAACCCGAAAGCGCAGCGGCCAGTTCAGTGCAGGAAGCGGCGAGTACCTCTGCCAGCACTTTGCCCTGATCCATCGGCGCCTCGATCTTGTAGAGCGCCATGAAATCTGCGACCTCCTCGATGTCATCGGCCACATCGTCGAGTTGCGTCACCAACGCATAGAGATCAGCCGAATCGATCGAGTTGGGCTTCTCGCTGTTCAGTCGCTTCACTACCGCCTGGGTGATCCGGTCACCTTCCTGCTCGGCCTTGAGGATCTCCCGGGCGATCCCCTCGTCCTCGGGCCATGTCTCGAACAGGCGGACCAGGAGGCCCGAGACGCTCTCGAGATTGGCCCCTGCCTCCGCGAGCAGATCGAAGAACGGGACGTCCCTCGCGGCACCTCCCTTTAGTGAGAATCCGCCTCCCACCGCCATCAGTCCGAGAGGTCCTTCGAGGCTAGATTGAACCGTTCGATGTGAGAAGCCATCATCTCGTCCTGGAGGCTGCGTGCGAACTCGCCGGGATCGAGTCTCGTCCACTCACCATCGGAAGACAGTTCCCAGGACCCGGTGTTGTCTGCAAGGGCGGTGTCGAGGATGCCGGAGAGCTCGCCCTGCAGATGAACATCTTCGACCGGGACCAGCAACTCGACCCGGTTGTAGAGGTTTCGCGGCA
>JAUMFR010000198.1:1381-11089 GCA_032119755.1 Solirubrobacterales bacterium
TGTCCTCACCACGTTCGAACGCGTAGATCCTCGAGTGCTCGAGGAATCTTCCGAGGATCGACACGACACGGATGTTCTCCGAAATACCGGGCACTCCTGGGCGCAATGCACAGATACCACGGGTGTTGATCTCGACCGGGACCCCGGCCTGCGAGGCCCGGTAGAGAGCCTGGATCGAAGAGGGGTCGAGTAGGGAGTTCATCTTCATCCTGATCCGTGCGGGCCTGCCGTCGCGATGAGCCTCGATCGTCTTCTCGATTTCATCCACTATGCCCTCTCTGAGATTGAAGGGCGCCACGAGCACCTTCCTGTAGGCCTTGGGGCGGGCATAACCGGTCAAGTAGTTGAACATCTCTGCGATGTCAGCACCTATGTCAGGGTCGGATGTGAACAGCCCGAGATCGGTGTACAGGCGCGCAGTCTTGGGGTTGTAGTTACCGGTGCCGATGTGGACGTAGTGGCGCACCCCGTCGCCCTCTCGTCGCACGACCAGAGCGCACTTGCAGTGGGTCTTGAGACCCGGAATTCCATACACGACGTGAACCCCGGCCTCCTCCATCGACTTCGCCCAGCGAATGTTCGCACTCTCGTCGAATCGTGCCTTCAGCTCGACCATGCATACGGCCTGTTTGCCCCGGGCGGTCGCCTCGATCAATCCACCCACCAGAGGCGAGTCGGCACCTGTTCGATAGACGGTCTGCTTGATCGCGAGGACTTCGGGGTCCTCGACTGCCTCGTCGATGAAGCGCCCGACCGTGGCGGTGAAGGAGTCGTAAGGGTGGTGGACCAGCAGATCCGATTCGCGAACCACATCGAAGAGCTTGGACTTGCGCCTGGATTTACCCTGCATCAGTCGTGGTGGCGTGACCCCGCTCCACCCCGGATAGCAGAGCGACTCGTAGCCGGGGATCGCTGCGATCTCATCGAGGTCGCCGATTCCCATCAGACCTCCGGTGTCGTAGACCTGGACCTCATCCACACCGAGCGACTCCACCAGCACCTCACGCAGCCTTGGCTCCATGTCATCTGAAACCTCGAGGCGCACGACCTCCCCGAATCGACGTCGTCGCACCTCCTCTTCGACTGCTCGCAGGAGATCACCGGCCTCGTCGTTTACGTCGTAGTCGGTATCGCGGGTCACGCGGAAGAGCGAGTGATGGACTATCTCCATTCCGGGGAATAGATCGGCCAGGTTCGAGGCGATCACCTGCTCGATCGGGACGAAGGTCTTGCCTTCACCGACGGCGAGGAAGCGACTCAGGTTCTCCTTCGGGACCTTGACCCTCGCGACTACTTCCTCGTCGGTCTCGGGGTTTCGAAGCAGCACACCGATGCTGAGCGAGACGTTGGAGAAGTAGGGGAAGCGACGGCCTCGTCCGATCACTAGCGGTGTCAAGGTGGGAAAGATCTGCTTTTCGAACAGGGCATCGAGCTCCGCTCGCTCCTCATCGGTCGCGTCAGCGAGCGAGATCAGCCTGATGCCGTTCTCGGCCAGTTGGGGACGAATCTCCTCGCTGATGGATCGCTCGATCCGAGAGGTCATCTCGATCACACGACCCCTTGCCTCGGCGATCACCGCCGCAGGTTGGATCTCGTCGGCTCCTTGCGGCCCGAGCTTTTCCTCGACGGCATCGTGCATACCCGCGATCCGGACCATGAAGAACTCGTCGAGATTGTTCTCGAAGATCGAGCAGAACCGAACTCTCTCCAGCAACGGAACCGAGGGATCCTCGGCCAACTGGAGCACGCGATCGTTGAAATCCAGCCACGAAAGCTCACGGTTGAAGTAGAGGGAGGGCTCGTTCAGATCCGGGCTGCCGGCGGCCTGGGCCTGCGCAGGCGTCTCACGAGTCGAAGATTCTTCACCTGTGTGAGCGGTTGGTTCCATCGAGGTAATGCTACGCCCCGACTGGGGAATCCGCGCAGGCCGGCTAGCAGGATTCTGGCTCAGGCAGCGAGCCTACCGGTCGCGGCGCCGTTGCCGCTGCCGTTCCCGTTCCCGTTCCCGTTCCCGTCACGCGCGTGGATCATCTCGAGGATCACTCCCTCGCGCAGGCCACCCCTGCCGATCTGCATCGGCATACCCAGCATCTCCGAGAACTTCTCTAGCAAGAGCACACCGGCTGGCAGGATCCTGACCCTGCGCGAGTCTAGTTCGAAGCGCCTCGCCACCTCGAGCATCTCGTCGTCGGTCAGCACCCGCACCGCCCGCTCCAAGGTCTCGTATTCGAGCACAGCCCCGACCAGCGTCCTCAGCGAGGTTGCGCTGCCCCCGACGGCAACCGCCTGCTCGGGACGATCGAGCTCGACGCCCTCGAAAAAGTCCTGAATGTGATCTCGTAGAGCGCGTATCTCGGCTGCGGAAGGAGGGTCGCCGTTGAGATGCTCGTCGGCGAGTGAGCCCGAACCGATCTTGAATGACTGGACCTTCTCCACTCCGCCAGAGATCGACCCGAAGATGACCTCTGATGAGCCACCCCCGATATCCACCACGGCGACCTGCCCGTCCACCGGATGAGCGAGCGAGCGGGTTGCCCCGAGGAACGCGTAACGGCCCTCCTCTTCGTCGGAGAGTACCTCCACCGGTAGGCCCGCCGCCTCCGAGATGGCAGCCGCGACCTTCTTGCAATTCTTGGATTCCCGGATCGCCGCGGTCGCGACGATTCTGACCTCGTCAGCTCCCATCTCGTTGGCGAGCTTGACCTGTGTCTGGACTACCTCGATCACCTCCGCGATCTTCTCGGCGGTGATCTTGCCGTTCCGCTTCGCCCCTGCACCTATCCGGGTGTAGGCGCGCTGCTGCATCACTTCGGTGAGCTCTCTGCCCTCGACATCTGCGACCAGCAGCCGAGTGGTGTTGGAGCCGATGTCGATCGCGGCGCAGGGCACGGAATTCAATCCTCGCAGGGAGATCGGATGGGGTACCGGGGCGCGAAAAGCAGCTAGTCCGACTTGGGTCCGAGCAGATGCTCCTGAGTTCCCGAGGCATCTTCGAACTCCTCGAAGAGCCCAGTGACCACGAAGGCGACCTGTTCACCTATGTCGACGGCGTTGTCACCGATCCGCTCGATCGCCCTTGCGACGAGCATCATCGTCATCGCCCACTCGCGGATATCCGCATCATCCCCGACCTGAACGGCAACCTGGAAACACTCCTTGTTGAGTTGGTCGATCAGGTCGTCCTGATGGACGAGGTCGCGCGCAAGGCCCAAATCACGATTTTCGAAGGCCTTCTTGGCTTGCGACAGCATTCCCCTCGCCTGCTGGCCCATCCTGACGATGCGATCGATCATCTCGGCGCGCTGAGGTGCGTCATTCCCGGTCAGCGGGATGACTTTTGCGATGTTCACGCACTGATCGCCCATTCGTTCGACGCTGTGGATTACATGCAGCATCGCCGAGATCAGCCGGAGATCGGTTGCTACTGGAGCCTGTGTGGCGAGCATGGTCAGGATCGACTGGTTGATCTCGAGATACCGGCCATCGATCCGATCATCATCGGCGATCACCAACGTCGCCAGCTCGGCGTCCTGCTGCTCCACGGCCTCGAGCGTTCGGTCCAGAGCAGCAATGACCATGTCGAGGCCCTCGAGCGCACGCTCCTCGAGTTTCGTCAGCTCGTCCTGATACTGAGTGCGGGTAGTTTCGGGACTCATCAACCGACCTTCCCGGTCACATAATCTTCTGTGCGGCTGTCGGTTGGATTGGTGAAGATCTTCTCGGTCTCGTCGTACTCGACCAACTGTCCCCAACGGTTCTCCTCGGTCGAATCGAGCTCGACGATCAGGAAGGCCGTCTTGTCCGAGACCCGTGCGGCCTGCTGCATATTGTGGGTCACGATCACGATCGAGAAGTCTTCCTTCAGCTCCAGCATCAGGTCCTCGATCTTCCCGGTGCTGATCGGATCGAGCGCCGAACAGGGCTCGTCCATCAGGATCACGTCCGGGTCGACGGCGATACAGCGAGCGATGCAGAGGCGTTGTTGCTGACCTCCCGACATGCCGTACGCGTTGTCATCGAGACGATCCTTCACCTCGTCCCAGAGGGCGGCACTACGCAGGGCGCGCTCCACCCTCTCCTCCACGTCAGGGAGCCCGAGGACCTTGGGCCCGAACGCGATGTTGTCGTAGATCGACTTGGGGAACGGGTTGGGTTTCTGGAAGACCATCCCGATCAGTTTCCTGACCTCGACCGAATCCACCTCCGGGCCATAGAGATCGGTGCCGTGGTAGAGACATCTACCGAAGACTTCGGCCGAGGGCACCAGGTCGTTCATTCGGTTGAGACAGCGGAGCAGCGTGCTCTTGCCACAGCCCGACGGTCCGATCAGAGCGGTTATCTCCTTCGCCCCGATCGACATGGAGACGTCCTTCACGGCGACCTTTCCGCCATATGCGACTCCGACTCCCTCGAGGCCGAAGACCTCCTCTCCCACCGCCTCGGAGGCGCTTGGCAACTTGCGCTCGGCGACCTCGATCTGCCTGGTCAGCGCCTTACCGGTCGACTTCTTCCTGGCCGTCATCTGGCTCTCCACCTTACCCTCCTCACCATTGCTGTTCATATCTGTTCCTCAACCAGACCGCGAAGGAGTTCAGAAGGAGCAGAACCACGAGCATGATCACCACACCCGCTGCAGCGAGCACACGGAACTCATCCTGGGGCCGAAGCGCGTAGTTGTAGATCAGGACGGGCATCGCCGAATAGCCGTCAGACGAGAACGGCTGTGGGTTGAAGGTCACGAACTGTGCCGCTCCCACCAGCAGCAGCGGCGCGGCCTCCCCGAGGGCCCGCGAGACGGCGAGGATCACGCCCGTTGCCATCCCGGGGATCGATGCAGGCAATACCTGCCGACGGATCGTCTGCCACTGAGTGGCTCCGAGGGCGAGAGAACCATCCCGAATCGAGGGGGGAACAGCCCTGATGGCCTCTCGTGAGGCGAGGATCACGGTGGGCAGCACCAGCAGGGCCAGCGTGAGTGATCCGGCGGCGAGGATGAAACCGAGATCCAGCGGCCCTCGCACTATGAAGGCCAACCCCAGGATTCCGTAGATGATCGAAGGCACCCCAGCGAGGTTCTGGACGTTGAGCTCGATCATCCGGTTCCACCACTTCGTGCCGTCTGCATACTCCTCGAGGTAGATGGCGGACCCCACACCGATCGGGACCACGAGCAGGATCACACCGAGGATGAGATAGACACTTCCGATGATCGCCGGTCGAAAGCCGGCGTCCTCGGGGTTGATGGTCGAAGGTCCCTCGGTGATCAAGTTGAGTCCGAAGGCAGGTGCGCCCTTCACCGCCGACTGGACGATCAGAGCGATCAGGCCGACCAGCGCGAAAGCTACCGCGAGCAGTAGCAGGGCGAAGAAGAGGTTCCCCTTGAACTGTTCACCTCCGCGCTGGCGCTGCAGGTTCGATGCAACCGTCGCCTGCGCGCCCGATGCTGCGAGTCGGGTCCGCTCGGGCATACCGGAGAACATCACTCGTAGACCTCGCGGAACTTGCGGACCAGACGGATGCTGATCATGTTCATGAAGAGCGTCATCACGAACAGGACCACGCCGACGGCGAAGATCGTGTCATAGCTGATCGTGCCAGTGGCGATGTCGCCGGTCGCCGTCGTACCAATGAAAGCCGTCATGGTCTGGACCGAGGCCCCGGGATCGAGCGTCAAGTTTGGGCTCTTGCCCGCTGCGAGCAGGACGATCATCGTCTCCCCGAGGGCACGAGAGGTTGCGAGCACGATCGAGGCGACGATGCCCGAGATAGCCGCGGGCACGACGACTCGCGTCGAGACCGTGAACTTGCCCGCACCGAGGGCATAAGCGCCTTCGCGCAGGCCCCCGGGGACGGCCCGCATTGCGTCATCAGAGATCGAGGAGATGATCGGCACGATCATCAGTCCGATCGCCAGGCCAGCGATACCGGCAGCAAAGGGCGGAGTCTTGATGAATCCAGGCAGTGCATCACCCACGAGGGGGCTGAGGAAAGTAACCGCGAAGACGCCGAATGCAACCGTCGGGATGCCAGCGAGAACTTCGAGGATCGGCTTGATCACCTTGCGCACACGCGGTGAGGCGTACTCGCTCAGATAGATCGCACTAAGGAATCCAACCGGGATAGCGACGATCAGTCCCCATAGGGTCGTGCTGAGCGTGCCCACGATGATGTTGAAGACGCCGAAACTCGGCGGCTCCAGGTTGGGCGCCCAGGACTCGGTCGAGAAGAAGTCACCGAAGGAGACCTGCTCAAAAAAGCCGATAGTCGGCAGTAGCAGTGAGACCAGTATCGCGGTGGTCGTAAGGACCGACAGCACCGCGCAGACGACGAGTACGTACTTGATCACCTTCTCCCCATAGCGGGGAGAAGAAGACCTGAGGGACCGGGGCGGCTTGTCTGCCCCGATCCCTCTGGCCATCTCGAGTGCGTCCCGGGCCTCCACGCTCAGTGGAGATCCGATTTGGGACTTTGCGCTCGCATCACTTTGTGATTCCCGCCCCCACTAACCCTCGAGGCTGGTCAGCTCGTCGGATGCCTTGCTCTGCTGATCAGAGGTGAGCGGGACGAATCCGACCTGCTCGGCGACATCGTTGACGTTGTCCACGTAGAACTCGAGGAACGCCTTGGTGGTCTCGTCCTTGAGGGACTCAGCCGAGGGGTAGATGTAGAGCGGTCGGGACAGCGGTGAGTAGCTGCCGTCCTGAGCGGTTTCCACCGACGGAGCAACACAGCCACTGCCGCCGTCGATCTCGAGTGCCTTGATCGTTCCCTCGTTCTCGATGTAGAAGGAGTAACCGAAGTAACCGATTCCGCCCTCGGCACCGCTGACTCCGGTAACCGTGGCGTTGTCGTCCTCACCCACATCGTTGTAGTCCTTGCGGATCGCTCCCTCCTCACCGTTCACAGCCTCGGTGAAGAAGTCGAACGTCCCGGAATCCGAACCTGGCCCGTAAGGGGCAGCCTCAGAGTCGAACGACGGCTGGAGACCTTCGATCTGGCTCCAGTTCGTCACCTTGGAATCCGGCTCCCATACCTGCTCGAGCTGATCCACCGTCATGCACTTGACCGGGTTGTTCGGGTTGACCACCACGGTGAGAGCGTCGTTGGCAACCTGCAGCTCGCCATATTCGATCCCACCCTTCTTGCACAATTCGACCTCCTCGGGCTCGATCGCCCTGGAAGCGTCGTTGATGTCGGTCTCACCGGCGCAGAACTTCTCGAATCCACCGCCGGTTCCCGACGTACCGACCGTCACCTTGACGTCCGGATTGTTGGCCTGGAACTCTTCCGCAACCGCTTCGGTCAGGGGCGCTACGGTGCTCGACCCGTCGATCCGGATCGTGCCCGACAGCCCACTGGCGTCGCTGCCACTGTCACTTCCACCGCAGGCGACGATCCCCATCGAGAGGGCTCCCGCTGCGACTGCTACCAGCCACTTCTTTGACATCTCTGGACTCCTTTTTTGCTGTTTGGCTACTGAGGTGCCCATCTGGAGCATCCCCACACCTACGCAGCGTCCCACCCAACTCCAGCCATGCTGTTACGGGAGTGTGCACATCTTGTAAAGAAAATGTAAACAACGACCGGAGGCGCGAAAAGGGCCGTCGGCGCGACCTAATCCCCTGTCGGCGAGAATCGGTAGCCGATGCCTGTGTGGGTATGTATGAAGTTCCTCTCAGGCAGGGCGCTCGCGAGCTTCGACCTCACCCTTCCCACGTAAACGTCGACGGACCTGTCGCGCCTCTCGTAACCCCTCCGCCAGACCTTGGAGTAGAGATCTTCGCGAGAGGTGACGCGCCCGGAGTTCTGAGCCAGAACGAGTAGAACATGGAACTCCCGGGGAGTGAGATCCAATGGCGTCCCGCTGGCGAGAGCGATGCCCTGGTCGGGGATGATTTCGAGCCCCGCCGCATAGATGGGCGAGGAGGAATCATTCTCTGGAGATGCGGCTGTGTCGAAGATCTGGGACTCCATCGCGTGGAGGCTGATGCCACATCCGTCCGCTCTCGTTACTTCCTAGTTAAGTTTTCGTAACAAAACTCCAAGCTCGAATTTCTCCGCCATCCAGACCGCCGATCTCTCGATCCGAGACCGATCGGTGCGCTTCAGTCAGTGGTGGCGCCAGCCTCGAGCGACTCTCCAAGGCGTTCCGTCTGGAGTCGGGATGTACCTGCAACCTCGGTTTCGGCGTTCGCGCGGGGCTCGTCTCCGCCCACGCACTCAGGGTCGAAGCGATAACCGATTCCGAAGTGGGTGTGGATGTACGACCAACCCGGCGAGTACTTCTGCAACTTCAGCCTGACCTTGCGGATGAACACGTCGACCGAGCGGTCACCGTGAGCCATCGCGTAGCCCCAAACCTGGTGGTAGATGTCCTCGCGCTCTATCACCTTGCCGGGCGATGCGGCCAACAAGACCAGCAATTCGTATTCACGACGGGTCAACCCGACGCTCTGGCCCGCGACGAACGCCTGGAAGCGATCACCCCGGATCTCCACCTCGCCGACCACCATTGGCCCAGCCTCTGACTCGGGCGCCGAGCGACGGCGGCGGCGCACCACCGACTCGATCCGGGCGATCACCTCCTCCGGGTGACAGGGTTTGTTTATCCAATCATCGGCTCCGAGCCTGAGTCCGCGCACTCTCTGCGCGACTGTCGACTTGCTCGAACACACGATCACGCCCAAGTCTGGCAGCGCACCGGCAACCAACTCGAGGAACTCCCAGGACCGCGGACCGAGTGTCTCTGGATCGATCAAGAGCGCACTGACCTTCATCGCAACCAGTTCCTCGGTCGGCATGCCGGCGGCAACCACTCTGTACTCCCAGCCGGCCGCCTCGAGCCGCTTGCCCAAGACCGTGAGGAACGACGAGTCGCTGTCGACGATCGCGACCCTCAACTTGCCTCTCTGTTCGGTGGGGCTGGGCATCTCTCGAGTCGGGCGCAGTAACGAACCCGACGAGAGGCAAGTCTAAGGCGTATCGCGGCGCGCTCGGGCGTGAACGCAAAACGCGTTCACCGGATTTTCACAGGCCGGAATTCGCTCCCAGCGAAGGAATCGAGATTTCGAAACAAGCTTTTCCGAATTTTCACACTGCGCACACGAAATCCGATCAGGATCCGATTCGGAAAGCGAGAGCTCTCCCTCTCGTCTGCGCGCGGCCTGCTCGATACCTCTCCGGGCAGGTATCGCGCGCTTTTCCATTCCTTGTGGCGAAGACTGAGCGAGATGATTCGGGACGACTACCCGAACGTTGCGGGGCGAAGGCCGGTGGCGATGATGAGGAGGATCGCCACGCCGGCGATGTACCGGTAGTAGACGAACGGCCTGTAGCTATAGGTACGCACCAAACGGAGGAGGAAGACGATCGCGAGATAACCCGATACGGCAGCGGCGACGAATCCCACGATCATCGGGATAACCACGCCGTCGGGCAGGCCGTCCTGCGAGATCTGGAATGCCTCGAACACGGTCGCGCCGAAGACCACCGGTATCAAGAGCAGGAAGGAGATCCGAGCTGCCGAATCCCGATCGAGTCCGAGCCAGCGCCCGAAGGTGATCGTGATGCCCGAACGCGAGGTTCCCGGCGCCAGGGCGAGGATCTGACTGGCGCCGACGATCAGGCCATCTTTGAGGCTCAGGGTTTCGAGGTCTCGCTTCTGGGGCAGCTTGTCCGCCCAGAGCAGGACCGCGCCGAAGAAGATCA
>JAUMFR010000199.1:0-6576 GCA_032119755.1 Solirubrobacterales bacterium
CGATCTCAGCCTGGAATCCAGCTGCGAGCTTCGCGCCGCCGGTTCCGCCCGCCAGGAGTGCGACCCGCGGGGAGCCTCTCAACTCCAGTGGTCTCCGTCTGGCAGGCCGGTGACCCTGATCCCCGAATGTGTCTTGTACCGCCCGTTGATCGAGATCAGTAACGGCGTGAGCGACTCGGTGATGCGGGACGTCTCGAGTGCCCCGGCGTTCACCGGCCGCAGGCCCGGGATCAGTCCGATCAGCTCCGCGACCACTGCTTTGTCGGCTTTGCGGTCGCCGCAGATGAGCGTGTCCTCGTCGAACTCCTCTCCGTCGGTCAGTGACTTTGCGCTGACCGTGTGCAGAGCGGAGACGACGGTGACCCCCTCGGGGACCATCTCCTGCGCCTGCTCAGCTGCAGAGCCCTGCCAGACACCGAGCAACCGGGTGGCTTTGCCCGCGACCGCTGCGGCCAGCGGGACCGTGCAGTCGACCAGAATCTGACCCGGCGAGAGATGTTCCCTCAGGTTGGTCAGCGTCTCGGATTGTGCTCGGAACGGAACAGCGAGGAAGAGGACTCCGCCGCGGTTGGCAGCCTCTTCGTTGGACAGTCCCTCGACGCTGGCGTCGGGAACCTCCTGTGCCGCTCGCGCAGCGGACTCGACGGCTCTCTCTGGGTCACGGGAGCCGATGGCGACGGAGAGACCGGCCCGCGCGAATGCGAGCGACAGCCCGAATCCGAGCGCACCCGTTCCACCGATGATCGGGACGGTCCTCGCGTCTTTCGCTGGCGGAGGAGGATTCATCACGGGGCGAGTCTAGGTGCTGGCGACAGACTTCGGCAGCCGGACTATCCTCCTCCGGGATGAGACTCGAAGGGCGTAGAGCGATGGTCACAGGTGGGGCGCAGGGCATAGGCGCAGCGATCGCTCAACGCCTGGCTGCTGAGGGCGCGACAGTTGCAATCGGGGATCTCAAGCAAGATCAAGCCGCAGAGGTTGCGGATCGCATCGGGGGATCGGCAGGAGAACTGGATGTGACGTCAGTCGACTCGGTGTCTGCTTTCGTGGCCGAACACGGTCCATTCGAGATCCTCGTCAACAACGCCGGGACCGATGAGTTCGGATTCTTCACCCAGACGACTCCCGAGCAGTGGGAGCGGGTCATGGCGGTGAACCTCGGGGGAGTGTTCGCTTGCACCCATGCCGTCCTGCCCGCCATGCAGGAGGCTGGTTACGGGCGGATCGTTTCGATCGCCTCGGAGGCGGGTCGTGTCGGGTCGAAGGGTTCGGCCGTCTATTCGGCCGCGAAGGGAGCGGTGATCGCTTTCATGAAGGTGATCGCCCGGGAGAACGCCCGTTACTCGATCACCGCGAATTCGATTGCTCCCGGACCGATCGAGACGCCTCTGCTCATGCAGGCCACCGAATTCGGGGAGATGGGGCAGAAGCTGATCCAGACCATGCGGGATTCGACCCAGATGAAGCGCCTCGGGACTCCTGAGGAGGTCGCGGCGGCAACCGCCTTCCTCGTCTCGGATGATGCCTCCTTCGTGACCGGGGAGACGCTCGGCGTCTCCGGCGGTCTGGGGATGATTTGACCGCCACGGTGCCGGTGCTTCCTGCGGAGGTTTCGATACGTGAGGTAGGTCCGCGGGACGGTTTCCAGAATGAGCCCGAGACGATTCGGACCGAGGACAAGTTGAGGCTGATCGGGATTCTCCTCGATGCAGGCCTGCGGAGGATCGAGCTGACCTCATTCGTCCGAAGTGATGTGATCCCGCAGCTCTCAGACGCCGAGGAGGTCCTGTCCGGGATCGAACCGCGCGACGGGGTCGTCTACTCCGCTCTGGTTCCCAACCTGCGCGGGTTGGACCGGGCCCTCGATTTCACCGACACACTCGGGGAGGTGAGCTTCTTCTGTTCGGCGACCGAATCGCATAACAGGGCGAACGTCAACCGCAGCATCGAGGAGTCGCTCGGTGAGCTCGAGCAGGCCGTTGAAAAGGCCTCAGACTCCGGTTTGCGCTGCGTGTCGGTGATCTCGGTCACTTTCGGCTGCCCCTACGAGGGCAGGGTGGAACCTGAGACGGTCTTCGGGATTGCCGAGCGCCTGATTGCGGCTGGCTGCGACGAAATCGGCTTCGGCGACACGACGGGAATGGCCAATCCCCGCCAGGTCGGTGAGTTCTTCGTAGCGGCGCGTGAGCGATTGGACGGCACCGAGCTGACTGCCCACTTCCACAACACTCGGGGCCAGGGCCTCGCAAACGCCCTCGCTGCTCTCGAGGCAGGTGTGTCTTCGTTCGAGAGTTCATTCGGTGAACTCGGGGGCTGCCCGTTCCCGCCGGGCGCCACGGGGAACATCGCCACAGAGGACCTGGTCGGCATGTTGGAGGAGATGGGAATAGACACGGGGGTCGATCCGGCTGCGGTCGTCCGGGCCTCGGCAGCCGCTCAGGAAATACTGGGCAGGCCCCTCGGCTCTCACGTCTTGACGGCTGGTCCGGTCGATTGGAGTGGACCCGAGCAGTCCCCGGGAGCGTGAAGGTCTAGATTCCCTCCAGTCAATGCTCAGCGATCAATTCAGACACGCAGCAGAGGCGAAGGACTTCTCCAAGATGGAGGATCTCTTCACGGAGAGCGTCGTCTTCCATAGTCCGGTCGTGTTCAAAGCCTATGAGGGCAGAGAGGCGCTCAGTGTGCTGCTCTCCACGGTCTCGGAGGTGTTCGAAGACTTTCGTTACACGGATCAGGTGGAGACCGGGAATTCAGCGGTACTCGTCTTCAAGGCCCGGGTCGGGGAACGCGAGATCGAGGGTGCGGACTTCCTCTACTTCGACGAGACCGGTCAGGTGGAAGAGATGATGGTGATGGTTCGCCCGCTCAGTGGAGCGATGGCGCTGGCGGAGGCGATGAAAGCGCGGCTCGAGGCTGCGGGCGTCATCTGAGTCGGCGATTCTGGAGGCTTGGTTCCTGCATGAATACTTCTAATCGGGTGTCCGTTTCCGTTTAGCATTGTCCGAGCAATGGCTGTAGATCAGACAAGTCTCGATCGCATCAGAAACGCCTCGTTCCCGACCGTACGTCGCGGGTACGACAAGACCGAGGTAGAGCGGTTCCTCACCAAGCTCGCCGATTGGCTCGAGACCGGCGCAGGCGACGAATCGCGCACCGATGCAGTGAAGCGCGAACTTGAGCGCATCGGTCAGCGGACCTCCGCGATCCTCGCCCAGGCAGAAGACAGCGCGAGTCAGATCCGCCAGGAGGCTGAGACCGAGGCTGCCGACCTGCTTACCCGTGCCAAGCGCGAATCCGAGAGTCTCCTCGCGAAGGCGAAGAAGACCTCCGGAGACGCCGCGAAGAAGGCCGATCAGCTCCAGTCCGAGACCAAGAAGAAGGCCGAGACCGAGGCCAAAGAACTGATCGCGAAGGCGAAGGCCGAGGCTGACGGGATCCTCGACGATGCCGCTCAGCGCAAGAGCGACATCGAATCAGTCATCGACGATCTCTACGAGAGGCGCGACGAGACGGTTGCCGATCTCGAGACCCTTGCGTCGAAGCTCGGAGAAACCGCGAAGGAACACGCTGGCGGTAACGGTTCCCCGGCTAAGCCGAAGGCCGGCGCTGCCAAGCAGAAGGCTCCCGCCAAGTCCAAGTCCTGAGCGGCCGGTTCGAGATGAACGATATCCGGGGTGCTTCCGAGGCGGCAATCGGCGGCGGTCCTGCACATCATCGCGAGAAGGTCGCGGGCCAGGGGAAACTGCAGGTCCGCGAACGAATTGCCTCTCTCCTCGATGAGGGGAGTTTCTCCGAGTCGGCGCTGCTCGCGAACTGGGAGAAGGAGGGTCTCGGTGCAGACGGTGTCGTTTGCGGTCTCGGGAAGATCAGCGGTCGCACGGTAGCGGTCGTGGCCAACGACCCTGCCGTGAAGGCAGGATCATGGGGAGCTAAGACGGTCGAGAAGATCCTGAGAACCCAAGAGGACGCAATGCGTCTGCAGGTACCCACCATCTACCTGGTCGATTCCGCCGGTGCTCGGATCACGGATCAGGTCGAGATGTTCCCCGGGCGGCGCGGCGCAGGCAGGATCTTCCGCAACCAGGTCCGAATGTCCGGGCAGATTCCGCAGATCTGCCTCCTGCTGGGACCGAGCGCTGCCGGTGGCGCATACATTCCGGCATTCTGCGATGTCGTCGTGATGCACGAGGGGAACGCAGCGATGTATCTCGGTTCCCCGCGAATGGCGGAAATGGTGATCGGCGAACAGGTCAGCCTCGAGGAGATGGGCGGAGCGAAGATGCACACGACCGTCTCGGGGTGCGGCCACTTCCTGGTCGGCAGCGACGAGGAGGCCATCGCGCTCGCCAAGCGATATCTCAGCTACATGCCGCAGAGTTGGGACGGAGAACCGCCTGCCGCACCCCCGGCGGAGCCGTCGGCCGGCTCCTCTCCGTCCGAGATAGTCCCGGACGACGAAAAGACCCCGTTCGACATCAGGGATCTGATCGATTCACTAGTCGACGCCGACTCTTTCCTGGAGGTTCAAGAAGGTTGGGCAGGCGAGATCGTGGTCGGGCTTGCCCGGCTCGACGGGAAGGTCACCGGCGTCGTCGCCAATCAGCCGAAGGTCAAAGGGGGCGTTCTCTTCGTCGATTCCGCAGACAAGGCTGCGCGCTTCATCGAAACCTGCGACGCCTTCAACCTGCCGCTTCTCTTTCTCGCCGACGTGCCTGGATTCATGATCGGCAGGGAGGTGGAGCGTCAGGGGATCATTCGACACGGTGCGAAGATGATCAGTGCGGTTTCCGGCGCTCAGGTGCCGAAGATCTCGGTGGTCGTCCGCAAGGCCTATGGCGCCGGCCTGTATGCGATGGCCGGACCGGCCTTCGATCCGGACTGTTCGTTGGCGCTGCCAGGGGCCCAGATCGCGGTAATGGGTCCGGAAGCGGCGGTCAACGCCGTCTTCTTCAATCAGATCGCCGAGATCACGGACCCTGACGAACGTGCCCGATTCGTCGAGCAGAAGCGGGAGGAGTACGCGGCTGACATCGATCTCCTGCACCTCGCCTCGGAGATGGTGATCGACGCCATCGTCGAGCCATCTGCGCTGCGCGAGGAACTGATCAGACGGTTCTCGATGGCCGCATCGCGTGGTCGGGACGATCCCCCACGGAATCGCGCGATCACGCCTGTCTGAGGATCACTGCGCCTCAGCTATCGCTGGAGGGGATGAAGAAGTCGAGGGCTTCAGGATTCGAGAGGGAGTCCCGGCTTACAGCGCGGGCTGGATCCTCTCCCATCAGGATCCTCTTCACCGGGACTTCGAGGATCTTCCCCGACAGCGTCCTCGGGACCTCTCGGATCTGGGTCACCTCATCTGGCACGTGGCGGGGTGAACAGTGCTGGCGGATCGAGTCACGTATCCGTTTCGTCAGATCCTCATCCAACTCTCGGTCCCCCCCCAGCACCACGAACAGGGCCAGCCAACCCTCGGTCCCCTCTCGCGGCAGGTCCACGGCTAGGACATCGGTGATCTCAGGGATTCGCAGCGCAGCTGAGTAGATCTCGCTGGTTCCCATTCGGACCCCCTGTCGATTGATCGTGGAGTCCGACCTCCCGTAGATGACCGCGGTTCCTCGGGACGTGATCTCAATCCAGTCACCGTGCCGCCAGACGCCGGGGAACATCGAGAAGTAGCTGTCGCGGTACCGACTGCCGTCCGAGTCTCCCCACAGGTAGAGGGGCATCGACGGCATCGGTTGTGTGACCACCAGTTCGCCGACCTGATCAGTCAGTGGTTCTCCGTCCTCGCTCCAGGCCTCGACGGACGCTCCAAGGGACCTGTCCTGCAGTTCTCCCGCATAAACCGGCAGAGTGGGGACAGCGCCGACGAACGAGGTGCAGACATCGCTTCCGCCACTGGTGGAGAAGAGCCAGAGGTCGGAGCCGAGCTGTTCGTAGAGCCAGCGAAAGCCCTCCGGCGAGAGGGGAGAGCCGGTGGAACCGATCGAGTCGAGCGCCGAGAGATCCCTTCCATCGCGGAGCGGGACCTCCGCCTTCATGCAGGCGGCGATGAAGCTCGCGCTGGTGCCGAAGCAGGTGACGCCTGTCTCGGCTGCCAGATCCCAGAGGCGCCCGAGATCCGGATATCCCGGGTCTCCGTCGTAAAGCACGATCGTGGCTTCGGTGAGCAGGCCGGAAACCAGGAAGTTCCACATCATCCAGCCGGTGGTCGTGAACCAGAAGAAGCGATCACCCTGCTTCAGGTCATTGTGGAGATGGAGTTTCTTCAGGTGCTCGATCAGGATCCCGCCCTGTCCCTGGACGATCGCTTTCGGCAGGCCGGTCGTCCCCGATGAGTAGAGGACCCAGAGGGGGTGTGAGAACGGCACCCTCTCGAAAGTCAGATCAGATCCTTCTCCGGACTCGAGCAGGTCCCCCCAGTTGGTCGTCGGAAGACCGCCGATCCTCTCCTCCCGTCTCATTGGGTCGAGAAAGGGGCACAGCACCACATGTTCGAGGCTCTCCATCTCCTGGCAGATGCGCTCGACCTCCTCTAGCCGGTCGAAGTCCTTGCCGCCGTATCTGTATCCA
>JAUMFR010000200.1:0-1591 GCA_032119755.1 Solirubrobacterales bacterium
TCTCCCAGTCGATCAGGGTTCCGTAGCAACTGGAGGTCACCCACTCGATCTGTGTCTGCTTGGGAAGTGCCATGCGAGGTATCA
The DNA here is from genome assembly GCA_032119755.1 of Solirubrobacterales bacterium. Lineage (GTDB taxonomy): Bacteria > Actinomycetota > Thermoleophilia > Solirubrobacterales > 70-9 > CAIUSP01. The sequence goes on from JAUMFR010000200.1 coordinate 85, forward strand.
GTATCGCAAGCCAACCGAAGCGGGGCGGTGATGTCGTTGCGGGCGCAGGTCGGCTACCCTCTCGCGGCCGATGGATCTTCTCGAATATCAGGGCAAGCAACTGTTCGCCCGTCACGATGTGGCGGTTCCGAGCGGCAAGGTTGCCCAAGAAGTGGAACAGGCGGTCGCCGCTGCCGAGGAGATCGGCTACCCGTGTGCGATCAAGGCCCAGGTCCTGATCGGTGGCCGCGGCAAGGCCGGAGGGATCAAGATCGCGAAGAATGCCGACGAGGCCCGTGAAGCAGCCGAGGCGATAATCGGAATGGACATCAGCGGTCCGCGGGGGGAGGGTCCGTTCCGCGTCGATCAGGTCTGGATCGAGGGCGGGTCGGATATCGAGTCCGAGTACTACGCCTCCGTGATCCTCGACCGATCCGAGAAGAAGACCTTGGTGATGCTCTCCACCACCGGAGGGATGAACGTGGAGGAAATCGCAGAGAAGGACCCCGAAGCGCTGGTCCGGCGGCACGTCGACCCGAACGACGAGTTCGGCGTAAGCGAGGCAACCGAGCTCGTGGAGGCCGCCGGCGTTCCCGCAGATCACGTTCCGGCCACCGCGGACCTGTTGGTCAAACTGCACGCTGCCTACGAGGCAGAGGACGCAACCCTGATCGAGGTGAATCCGCTCGTCGTGACCAAGTCGGGAGAGATCGTCGCACTCGACTCGAAGGTCACGATCGACCCGAGTGCCCTGTTCAGGCACCCCGAACTGGAGGAACTCTCGAGCGCGATGCACGACGACCCTCAAGAGGCGATGGCCGCCGAGCGTGGGCTCACCTACGTGAAGCTCGACGGTGACATCGGGATCCTCGGCAACGGAGCCGGCCTGTGCATGTCCACCCTCGATGTGGTCGCCCAGGCCGGAGGCAGCCCGGCCAACTTCCTCGATGCCGGGGGAGGCTCCAAGGCCGAAGCGATCGTCGATGCGCTCGAGGTGATCAGCTCGGACCCGAAGGTGAAAGCGATCCTGTTCAACATCTTCGGCGGGATCACCCGCTGTGACGAGGTGGCTGGAGGGATCATCGAGGCTTCCGAGAAGGTCGGGCTCGAGGTTCCTCTGGTAGTTCGACTCGACGGCACCAACTCCGAGGAGGGTCTGGCGATGCTTGCCGACGCCGGCCTGGAGGACCTGCACGTCGAGGGAACGATGCTCGGTGCAGCAGCGAAGGTCGTCGAGCTTGCAGAGGCAGGATCCTGATGTCGGTGATCGTCGACAAGGACACGAAGCTCGTCGTCTCCGGACTGACCGGGCGCGAGGGGCGGTTCCACGGCCTGCGCAACCGGGACTACGGCACCGATCTGGTTGCTGGCGTCACTCCCGGAAAGGGAGGCGAAGAGGTTGACGGCGTACCGGTCTTCGACAAGATCTCCGAGGCTGTGACCGAACGGGGTGCGAACACCTCGATGATCTTCGTTCCGGCTCGTTTCGCGTCATCCGCGATCGACGAAGCGATCGAGGCCGGCGTCC
>JAUMFR010000201.1:0-2027 GCA_032119755.1 Solirubrobacterales bacterium
GGTACGAAACGAACCCTACGACGAGATCACCCTGCTCAGTTCGAAAGATCTCTCCGACCTGTTCCCGCGCGCGAAGATCCTGCGCGAGCGGATCGGCCCATTGACCAAGTCGCTGATCGCAGTCGGCTGGTCGTGACCGCCATCGATTCGGAGCGGTTGGTCGGGCTCATCCCGGATTTCGTGCCGGGTCGGCTCGAGCGGGGGATCGCCCCTGATCCTTCGACCGGGAACTACCCCTCGAGCATCTGGCTGAAGACCACCGAACGGTGATCAGTTTCCCGCGTCTGATCCCGTCAACTCGTCGTAGACCCAGCGGTAGGTCTTCTCCATCCCGTCACGCAGAGAGATCGATGGCTCCCAGCCATAGATCTCGGAGATCATCGTGTTGTCGCTGTTTCGACCGCGAACTCCTTGCGGCGCATCGGAGAGATATAAGCGCTCGAGGTTTGCACCGGCGATCTCCTCCACCAAATCCACCAGTTGGTTGATCGTCACCAACTCGGCGCTTCCCAGATTGACCGGCTCCGGAGAATCCCCGTCCATGATCCGCAGAGTTCCCTCGATGCAGTCGTCGATGTACATGAAGCTCCGTGACTGCTCACCGTCTCCCCAGATCTCGATCGTGTCGGTGCCGTCGATCACCGCCTGAGCCACCTTGCGGCAGATTGCGGCCGGAGCTTTCTCGCGACCTCCCTCGAATGAGCCGTGGGGTCCGTAGACGTTGTGGTAGCGCGCCACCCGCGTCTCGAGTTCGAAGTCCTCGCTGAAGTGCCGACACATCCGTTCGATGAAGAGTTTCTCCCAGCCGTAGCCGTCTTCCGGCATTGCCGGATATGCATCGGCTTCGACGAGCGCGGTCGCATCGGGCGAGGTCTGTCGGTCTGCCGCGTAGACACACGCGGAGGACGAGAAGAAGAATCTCTCCACCCTGGCGTCGCGGGAGGCCAGCAGCAGGTGGCTGCCGATCAGCACCGAGAGCATGCAGTCGGCTTTGTAGTTTTCGATGAATCCGATCCCTCCCATGTCAGCCGCGAGGTCGTAGACGCGGTTCACACCGTCGGTTGCCTCTCTGCAGGCCTCGAGGAGTGAGAGGTCCAGGACCCGACTGTCTGCCCGCTGGTCGATCTGGTGCCAGTCCTCGATCGGTTTCGAGTCGACCGCCCGAACGCTCCATCCCAAGTCTGCGAGGGTGCGCGTCAGGTAGCCACCGATGAACCCTCCCGCACCAGCGACGAGCGCGGTTCCACCGCCATCCGTCCGCTGCTTATCCCTGCTTGTATCCGTGGCCATGGAAGAGGGAACCATAGGGGCGAATCAGATCGGGGGAGAGCAGGCACCTGCGTGGGAGAGAGTCGATGTGCTCGGGGTAGAGATCGCCTGCGTGGATCAGGCTCGCGCGCTGGAGGCGATCGGTAACTGGCTCGACGGCGGTCAACGGACCTACCTCTGTCTGACCGGAGTCCACGGTGTGATGGAAGCTCGAGGGGATGAAGCCGTCGACCGCGCCCTCAGAGGTGCCGGGATGGATCTCCCTGACGGGATGCCGATGGTCTGGGCCGGCAAACGCGCCGGCTCCACAGCGATCGAGCGGGTGTACGGCCCGGACCTGATGCTCGCGCTGTGTGAACGGGCTGCGCAGCGCGGCTGGCCGGTCTTCTTCTACGGCGGTCAGGAGGCCGTGGCCGATCTGCTCGCCGATCGCATGGCCGGGCGATTCGGTGGGCTCGAGGTGGCCGGTACCCACAGCCCGCCGATGCGAGAGGCGGGAGAGCGCGAGGATCAGGATGTGCTCGAACGGATCGCAGAGAGCGGCGCCCGGATCGTCTTCGTCGGCATCTCCACGCCCAAGCAGGAACTCTGGATGGCGAACCATGTCTCGGAGATCGGCGGGTCGGTAGTGCTGATCGGAGTCGGCGCGGCGTTCGACATCCATGCCGGTTTGAGGAGTGACGCGCCTGGGTGGATCGGTAGGCTGGGACTCCATTGGCTCTACCGCCTCGTCCAGGAGCCGCGCAGGTTGTGGAGGC
>JAUMFR010000201.1:2037-2942 GCA_032119755.1 Solirubrobacterales bacterium
CAGCCACCCAGATTGATCGGCAGGGGATCGGAGGACCAGGTCCGGTGAGAGAGAGCCGGCGTATCTTCCTGGCGCTCGCCGTCTGCGACCTGCTCGCCTTGTGTCTCGCCTTCGGTTGCGAGGTCCTGGTCAACCTCGTCTCAGACCGCGACTTGATTCCGGTCAAACAGCTGGTCCCTTTCCTCATCCTCTTGCCGGCGTGGTTCGCCGCCGCCCAGGCTGCAGGTCTCTATGCGCTACCGGCGCGCCGGGTCGACTTCTCACTGGCGGACGAGATCGGCCCCGTCTTCCTGATCAGTACGGCGTGGGTTTGGCTGATCGTGCTCCTAGGCTCGGCGCTCTTCTCGGGGATCACGGAGATCCGCGCCCCGGCTGTCCTCTGGATCGCCACAGTGGCGCTCGTCTTGTTGGCGAGAGGAATCGGCCGGCTCCTACTCCGCCGAAGCGGCGCGCTCGACCAGCGCGTGCTGGTCTTCGGGGAGGCGGAGGAGGCAGGCCTGATCCTCCGAAGGCTTGCCCGTCAGCAGTCGACCGGCCTCGTGCCGGCGGGAGTGCTCTCGCTGGGCAGCGGAGCCGATGAACTCACGCCCATCCACGACGGCCGGGAGCAGGAATCGATCCATTTCGAACGGGCGGCCGGGGAGCGCGACTGGATGGACCTGCTCGATCAGGCGGTCTCGGCCACCGGGGCAGGGCGGGTGATCGTCGCCTCACGCGGTCTCGACTCGGAGGCCCAACTGGGACTGATCGATGCGGCGTCGGCCAGAGGCATTGCAATCGATGCGGTCGCGGGCGGTCCCGACACCCTGATCCCGGTCGAGTCGGTCTATCGGCTCGAGGGCCAACCGATCGTCTCGCTGAGGCTCGGCCGCAGCAACTCCGTGGCCCTCGCCATCAAACGTGGC
>JAUMFR010000202.1:0-1950 GCA_032119755.1 Solirubrobacterales bacterium
CCAGAGGTTCGTGGACGCGATCGGTATCCCCGCGACCAAGGAGCTCTTCCTGACCGGCCGCACGGTGGACGCGAAGTGGGCTGAACGCACCGGGCTGATCAACTACCTCGCCCCTGATGGGGGCGTTGCCGACCTTGCCACCGAGGTGGCTACGGAGATAGCTGGAAACGCCCCTCTCTCGGTCAAGGGGAACAAGCAGGCGATCGACACGCTCAACTCCTGGCCGAGACTCACCCCCGAGCAGGTCGAGGATCTGATCGAACTGAGGAAGGCCTCCTTCGCCTCCGAAGACATGCGCGAGGGGGTCGCCGCTTTCGCCGAGAAGCGCAAACCCGAGTGGAAGGGCCGCTGAGGCCGAGATCGAATCCGGGCCGCTCGAATTCGGTCCGGTCACGGGCATAGCCTGCGCACCGTGCCTGACCCAACCGAACGCCCCGAACCGCTGATCAGCTTCGAGGAGGCACTCGCCCTCGGCGAGCTGACCGACCACGACGAGATCGGCGATCTGGTCGAGCGAGCCTGGGAAGTGCGGGTCGGGAACTTCGGAGACTCGACCGACATGTGTTCGCTGGTCAACGCGAAGTCGGGTGGTTGTGCCGAGGACTGTGGTTTCTGCGCCCAGTCGCGTTACGCGGAGGCCGACACACCGATGCACGCCATGATGGAGCCGGAGCAGATCCTCGAACACGCGAAAGCGGCCGAGGCCGCCGGAGCGCATCGGTTCTGCATGGTCACCCAAGGTCAGGGATTGTCGCGTCGTGATTTCGAGAAGGTGCTCGAAGGAGCCAGACTGGTCGCCAGCGAGACCAACCTGAAGCGGTGCGCCTCGATCGGCCACATGTCTGCCGATCGCGCGAAGAAGCTGAAGGAAGCGGGTATCCAGCGGGTCCACCACAACGTCGAGTCCGCGCGCTCCTACTACCCGGAGGTCTCGACCACCGTGCGCTACGAGGGAAGGCTCCGCACGATCGATGCGGTGCGCGAGGCCGGGCTCGAGAGCTGCGTCGGTGGCATCCTCAACCTCGGCGAGTCGCCGCGCCAGCGGGTCGAGATGGCCTTCGAGCTGTCCGAGATCAACCCGACCTCGGTGCCGATCAACCTGCTGAATCCCCGAGCCGGAACCAAGTTCGGGGACCGTGAACTGATGTCACCCTGGGAAGTGGTCAAGTGGGTAGCGATCTTCCGTCTGATCATCCCGGGGGCTCTTTTCAGGCTCTGCGGAGGACGGGTCGAGAACCTCGGTGACCTCGCGCCGCTCGCGGTGAGGGCCGGCCTCAACGGCGTGATGATGGGGAACTTCCTCACCACCCTCGGGGTCGAGCCGTCCGAAGACCGGGAGATGTTCGAGGCCAACGGACTCAACGTCGCCCGTCAGCCAGACAACGGCTCCAATCCTCGCCCCGACAACCGGTCAGGCTGGCTCGAGGGAGAGACTCCCGAGGTCCGCACACCGATCTCCGACCTGATCGATGCCCAGCATGAGGCGCCTATGTGGGATCCCTCCACCCAGCTGAGAGTGATCAAGAAGAAGAAGGAAGACGTCCCCGAGTATCCAGAGCGCCCCTCCGATCGTGAGGAAGAGAATGCCGCGGTACCCCAGCCTGCCGGCTGGGGCGACTGAGCCGAACCCCATGCCGAGAGGCATCATGGAGCCGACCCGGAGGCTTGCCGATCTCCGCCGAGCAGGACTCTTGCGGCGGCTGCGCAGCGTATCCACCTCTCAGGGGCCCCGAGTGATGCTGGACGGTGAGGTCGTCCTCACCCTCTGCTCGAACAACTACCTCGGTCTTGCCGACCACCCGAAGGTCCGGAGGGCGGCCGCGAAGGCGGCTTCCGGTCAGGGGGCCGGGTCGGGGGCATCCCGGCTGATCTCCGGCAATATGGATTGTCATCTGGAGTTGGAGTCAGAGCTCGCGGAGTTCTCACTTGTCGAGGCATCTTTGCTGTTCG
>JAUMFR010000203.1:0-7858 GCA_032119755.1 Solirubrobacterales bacterium
TGTGCTGCTCCCATACGTTCAGCGTCGGAAAAGAAATGCTGCGAGATATGCACCAGCAGCGGGGCGGTCCCTTCCTCGTCTTCGTCAGCCTCTTCGACCTGCTGGAGGAACTCGGGCGGTATCCCTTCCTCCAATTCGGTCTTCAATCTGGACCTGGCCTCGAGCGCCGGACGATCCTCGTCGTAGGTGACCGAGATCTCGACCTCGGTCCTTCTTGCGAGCTCCAGCACGAGCTCACGCTGTTCGCTGGTCAGGTCGTCGAATCCGTAGAGGAAGATCGGTCTGCCAAGCCAAGCGTCGGCAGTTCCCTGGTCGCGAATGGTCGCTCTGACCTCGCGATAGAGATCGTGTGTGTCTCCCCGCGTTCGTTCGGTCTTGAGTTCAAACCAGCGCTCGTAGATCTCTCCGAGTTCTTTCTCCGAAGCTTTTGCGAACTCAGACGCTTCGATGATGTCGGAGTAGTTGGCGGGCAGGATCATCGCCGCTTCGAGCTCATCGAAGGTGGAGGCGAGCACCTGCGCAAAGCCCGGTCGTGCTGCAGACGCAGCGAGGGCTTCGAGCTCTCCCTCACCGAGAAGACTCGCCGTCGCCTCTCTGGCGAGCCATACCCGGGCTGAATGTCCGGGTGCGGTTGGGTGCGGTGTCTCGAATGCGGTAGCGAGTTCCCTGAGTAGACCGGAGAGGGTGAGGATCTTTCCCCCGAGCACTGCATCGCTGCCTCTTTCGCTGGCGAGCTCCCGTTCGAAACGTTCGACGTCGTCGGCCGTCGGAACGACCAGAACGGGATCGCGACCGAGGGATTCCCGGAAGCCGCTGAGCAGCTTCCCCGCCCGCCCCGAGTTGGGCGGTCCGACGACTAGGCGCAGGGCTATCGGGGGTCTCCGGTGAGGGTGTGTCCGTGCATCGGTCTACGAGCATAAGCCGCTTGCAAGGCAGAAACCAGATTGGCGGTTTGCCGTCGGGGGGCGAGCGTAGGCTCTTCGTTGTTCATCAAGGTCCAGTCCTGCAAGCGAGGCAAATCTGACATGTCCCTCTGTTTCGTAGATCCAGCAGATGCAATTCGGGCGATTTCGGAATCGGTCGGACGAGAGGCGCGCCGTCAGCTGCTCGGCGAGATCGTCAGGGCATGGGTGGATGAACTCCCGGACGACGAACTCGAGGTTCAGTACGCCAAGGCCATCTCCGAACTCGACGAGCACGACATCTCCCTGCTGGCCGCCTGGCACGGATCGATGGAGGTCGGGCAGCCGCTCCCCAACCGGGACTTCCTGATGGGGGCGTTCGAGTCGCTGGGTGAGCACAAGCGCGAGGCACTCAAGCTCGCAGCCGGATTCAGAGGCGAGGAGGCCTTCGAGGAGGGGATGAGCGAGGAGAGAGCTCTCGAGATGATCCTCGAGTGGTTGTCGCCGGCTCGTCTGGTCGAGCTATGCCGAGAGGCGACCGACCTCTACATCTGGGATCGCGTCGGCTCCGACAACTAGTCGGATCCGGCTCCCGAAACCGCTTCACGTATCTCCCCGATCGCCTGCTCAGGATCGCGGTAGTGAACGGTCCTGATTCCGAGATCCTCCGCGGCTTCGCAGTTGATCGCGATGTCGTCGATGAAGAGGCACTCTCCGGCTGAGGGTCCTGCGAGCCGTTCGAGGGTGAGTTCGTAGATCCCTGGCTCCGGTTTCCGCATCCCGACGAATGCGGAATCCACCACCAGCTCGAAGATCTCGTCGACCGGAAGCATCGATCGCCAGCGGGGCTCCCATTCGCGGACGTTGTTGGTCAGCATCGCCATCCTCAGACCCGAATCGCGAAGCTCGTGCATCAGCTCGATCATCGGCTCGTTGGGCTGGAGCGCTTCGAAGTAGACCTCGCTGAACCGGTGCATCTCCGGTCTGTGACCGAGCTTGCCTTCCAACTCATCGGAGATGAGGTCGAGGAAGTCGACCTCGCTCATCTCACCCTTCTCGAGCTGGAACAACGGGTTGACGTCGCCGTTTCGCTTGGCTATCTCCGCCATGGCACGCCCGACCTCGTCGAATGGGATACCGGTCTGGTCCTGAACCGCCGCGAAGGATTCGAGGAGGGGAGAGGTGAGCACCCCGCCGAAGTCGGAGATGATCGCCTTGGGCGCGCTCACCGGGTTCCGCTCCGTCCAGGATCGAGCATCGGATCGTCGACGATCTCCTCTGCCGTTCCGTCGATGTCGTCCGGCCTCCTGCCACCGCGCCGGGTGTCAGCAGAGGCGAACCCCCATCCTCCGAGGTTGGTGCCGAGTTTGATGCGAGACTGCGCCAGCCTCGTTCCAAGGGCGCGGAAGAGGTCCCGGGTGGGGGGAAGCAGCAGCAGCAGGCCTAGGAGATCAGTGAGGAATCCGGGAGTGAGGAGGAGCGCACCACCGAAGATCACCAACGCTCCGTCGAAAGCCTCGCGTGCAGGTATGCGCCCCTGATCCAAGGCGGATCTGAAGGCGTCCATCGCCGCCCGGCCTTGGTGGCGCAGGAGCAAGGCACCCGCGACGCTCGAGGCGAGCAGCAGGAGGACGGTGGGCCAGATTCCGATCAGCCCCCCGACACGGACGATCAGGTAGATCTCGGCGATTGGGACGCAGATGATCAGGGCCAGAAGTACGAAAAGCATCCCCGACAGGGTAACCGGGCGGTGCGGCGGGCTAATCTATGCCCCATGCCAACTGAAGAGCAGGTCTACGAAGCGCTCGAAGAGGTAATCGATCCGGAACTGGGTCTGGACTTCGTCTCGCTCGGGCTTGTCTACGAGGTCGAGGTCGAGGGAGACGAGGTCTTCGTCACCTTCACCCTGACCACTCCCGCCTGCCCGATCGGACCTCAGGTCTCCGAGCAGATGAAGGAGTTTGTCGGGGAACTCGACGGAGTAGAGAAGGTGCACCCCAAGATGATCTTCGAGCCTCGGTGGTCACCGGAGATGATGTCCGAGGACGCCAAGTTCGCTCTTGGCTACTGACGAGAGCCCGGCTTCGTCAGACGGGCTCTTTGGGTGACTTGCCGCGTTCGGCCTTCTTGGCGGCGTCCAGCAACTCCAGCAGGGAGATCTCGATCCCTTCGGCGATCTGCTCCACGTCCTCCATCGAGTCGTAGTCGGCGAGCAAGCCGAAGTTGAGTTGGCCGTTGTAGCTCATGATCGCGATGGCGAGAGCCTGCCTCTCGGGCAGGAAGGCGACCGGGAAGATGTCCTGCATCTCACGCCCCATCAGGTAGATGGGTATCTGCGGCCCGGGGACGTTCGTGATGATCAGGTTGAATAGCCGGGTGGAGAAGTTGATCCGCGCTGCTTGCGCCAAAACCGTCGGCGGGGCGAAGTCGTTGAAACGCGCGATCGCCTCGGCTCCGAGCGCCTGCTTGGACTCCTTCAGGCCATCCATCTCCTTGCGGACGACGGCCAGTCTCCTCACCGGGTCCTCGATGTAGACGGGCAGTGGACCGCGCATCGCCGCGATCCGGTTCCCCAGTTCTCCGTGCTCGTCCTCTGCACGGATCGACACCGGCACCTGAGCACTGAGCTCGAGACCTTCGGTTCGTATGCCGCGCCCGTGCAGCCACCGGCGCAGGGCCCCGGCCGAGCAGGCCAGCACTACGTCGTTGACGGTCCCACCCAGCGCGTTCTTGATCCTCTTCATGTCATCGAGATCGCACCGGCACCAGGTGAACCGTCGGTGCGATCCGATCTGGACATTGAGCGGTACATCGGGTGTGGGATTGGTGAACGACCAGGCGACCTCGGCTATTCCCTCTACCACCTCGGTGGCCTTGTCGATCGCGCTCGCAGGATCGGTCAGGGCCCGGATCCCCCTGGTGGTCAGGTGGATCGGCGCCTCGGCCAGATCCCTTGCGCCCATCGCGGCGAGTTCGGCAGATGACGGCTCGGGACTCGGCTCCCAGGGCTCGATCTCGGTGGGTTCGTTTGGGATCGGGTTCAGATCGAGCAACACGGTTGCGATATCGACTCCGGATACTCCGTCGATCAGGGCGTGATGGGTCTTGTTGATCAGCGCGAAGCGGTTGTCCTCGAGGCCGAGCACCAGATACATCTCCCAGAGGGGCTTGGTCCGGTCCAGCTTCTGCGAGAAGAGCCTCGCGGTCAGATTTCGCAGTTGCTCCTCGCTACCGGGCTCGGGGAGTGCGGTATGACGGACGTGGTAGCGGATATTGAAGTGGGGGTCGTCGGTCCAGAGCGGCCTGCCCATGTTCATCGGGGGAAAGGCGAGCCGCTGGCGATAGCGGGGGATCGAGGTAAGCCTGCGCTCGATGTGGTCAGCGAAATCGGTGTACTCGGGAGCTGGGCCTTCGAAGATCAGGCAGCCACCGACGTGCATGTAGCTGCCGTCCTTCTCGTTGGTGAGGAACGAGACGTCGAGACCCGTGAGCCTCTCCATGTGACCTTGTGCCATAAGCAACAACTTTACCGCTGGTAGCGCGCTGGGTGGTCCCCGAGGTCCCGCCGGTAACCTTGGTCCCATCGCATCCCCGGAAGAAAACCGAAATGCACCCGTCCGGGTGCTCCTTGCAGCCCCCCGCGGCTACTGCGCCGGCGTCGACCGGGCGGTCCAGACGGTGGAGCACGCTTTGGACATCCACGGCGAACCCGTCTACGTCCGCAAGGAGATAGTCCACAACAAGCACGTCGTCGAGCAGTTGGAGAAGCGTGGAGCGATCTTCGTGGAAGAGGAGACCGAGGTTCCCGAGGGAGAGCTGGTGGTCTTCTCCGCGCACGGTGTGGCGCCGAGCGTGCACGAGAATGCCGCGGCGCGTCAACTCCGCACGATCGATGCGACCTGTCCCCTCGTGACGAAGGTCCATGTCGAAGCCCGCAAGTTCGCCGCCGAGGGATACACGATCGTGCTGGTCGGCCACGAAGGACACGAAGAGGTCGAAGGAACCACCGGAGAAGCCCCCGACAGCATCGTGCTGGTTCAGACCGTTCAGGATGCGGAAGAGCTCGAGGTCGAGGATGCCTCGCGGATCGCCTACATCACCCAGACCACTCTCTCGGTAGACGAGACCGACGAGATCATCAAGAAGTTGAAGGAGCGCTTCCCCGAGATCACCGGCCCGAAGACCGATGACATCTGTTACGCAACCACCAATCGGCAGCGAGCGGTCAAGGAACTGGCCAAGCACTGCGACCTGGTCCTTGTGATCGGCTCGACCAATTCCTCGAATTCGAACCGTCTGGTCGAGGTGGCTCGCGAGTTGGGCTGCGATTCGTACCTGATCGACAACCACACCCAGGTGGAAGAGTCATGGCTGGAGGGGATGGAGACGGTCGGAATCACGTCAGGTGCTAGTGCTCCGGAGGAGTTGGTCGAGAGCCTGGTCGAGTTCTTCAGGGAGCGCGGCGTCGAGCAGGTAGAGGAGCTGCGCGTGATCGACGAAGACGTCCGTTTCATGCTGCCGGGCAAGATCCGCGAAGAGATCGCGAACTCATGACCAGGTTCAGGCGAGCCCCGGAGCGAAACTGAGAGACCAGATCTCGACCCCGAGGTCCGGGGTGAGCGTGAGAGTGTGCTTGCCGCTGTAGTCGTGCGTGGCCAGTTCGACGAGTTCCGGGCCGGTGATCTGCAGGTCCACTGGCTCACTCCCGTCGATGGAGAGGCTGACCGTGCCCTGGCCGCCGAGTGATGCATAGGCCGCGGCACCCTGATACTCGGCTTGGATCGTCGCCCCCTCCCGATCCGGCGACCATGGTGCCTCCAGCGTGCCGCCGATCAACATCTCTTCGGTCGGAGCTACGAGTTCTGCCCCCGGACGATCGGACTCACGGATCGGTGCCATGAGATCCGGCCAGCCTGTTTCGGGTTGCATTTCGGCCTCCTCGAGGACCTCGCGGATCGCCGTCTCGAATGCGTCGTAGTCCCCTTCGCCGAGTTGCGACCATGCGAGCCAGCCGCCGCGTTTCCATAGGAAGGAGTGCGGCCAACCGTGGCAGCCGTAGTCGCGCCAGATCGAGCGCGCAGAGTCGATTGCGACCGGGTGGGGCAGTCCGAGTTTCTCGATCGCGGTGCGGGCGTCGTCGGGCTGCTGGGTCAGCGGCCAGCGCGGCGTGTGAACGCCGTAGACGGCGAGCCCGTGCGGTTGATAACGCTCCGACCAGGAGCGGATGTAGGGCAGCGAGCGGACACTTTTCAACTGGACCGCATCGAAGAAGTGGACGAGGGCGGGTTTTCGCGAGGTGACGGCCTCCATCGCGGGGGTTGGTCCGCCCACCCACTCGGTGCCGGGAGACCAGGGAGGCACCGGTATGTATGGCTCAGAAGGTCGCACGTTGCGAGGATTCCAGATGCGAGAGGTCGGTTGCGGCGCGATCTGCGGAGAGTCCGGGTCCGGCGTGGGTAGAATCTTCGCTCGGTGTCTTCTCACCGAATGTCAACAGGAAACGAGAGGAGTGGTCCAAGTGAGCGAAACGGTCTTCGATCGCATCGAGCAGGCGAGAGCGCGTTATGACGTTCTCCAGCATCCCTTCTACCAGCGGTGGTCGGCCGGAGAGCTGACCATGGACGAACTCGCCCGCTACGCGGGTCAGTACCGCTACGCGACCCAGGCGATCGCCACTCTCTCAGAGCGTGCTGCCGATCAGGCTCCCGAGAAGCGGCAGGCTGAGTTGGAGCGCCACGCGGTCGAGGAGAACGAGCACGTGGGCATGTGGGATCAGTTCGTCGAGGTCACAGGCGGAACGGTCGGTGCCGAGCCTACGGCCGAGACCACCGAGTGCGTGGATTCATGGACCTCCGACGACGGCTACCTCGCCTCGTTGGCGCGTCTGTACGCGATCGAGAGCGGTCAGCCCGAGATCTCACGGACCAAGATCGAGGGCCTCGCTGCCTTCTACGACATGGAGGGTGGACCGGGAGTCGAGTACTTCGAGGTTCACCAGACGATGGACGTCGCTCACGCAGATCAGGCCAAGCGTCTGATCGAGGAGGAGATGTCCCCGGAGCAGGCCGACGAGGTCGTGGCCGCTGCCGAGGAGGCCTTCAGGGCCAACTGGCGCCTGCTCGACGGCGTCGCCTGAGCGACTCCTCGCTCGACGGATCATTGATTCGACCAGCGCCCGGGCCGTGAGGCCCGGGCGCTAGTCTGAAGGCCATGCTCCTGACGGTTGCGCTCACTCTCCTCGTCTGCACGATCCTCCTGCTGTCCGCGCTGCGCCGGATCGACCACGGGTTGCGAGCGGAGGTCGCGGCGAAGCGCCGACGACGCCCCCCTGTGAACCTCGGCTATGGTCGCCGGGGCCACGGGCTCTTCGCCTTCGGACTGGAGGCGCTCCTCGCACGCGGTCTCGCTGTCCGGCCACCTCCGGCCTCTTCGGTCTAGACCGGAAGGACCCGCACGGAGCGGGTCGCCCCAGTACCTGCTCGGCTCGGTCGTTCGGGTCGATCGAAAGGAACAAGATGAGTGCAAGAACGAGAGGTTCATTGTTGGTCGGAGGTGCGGTGGTGGCGGTCGTGGCGCTCTTCTTCGTCCTCGAGAGTGGCAGCGGAACCGAGTCCGACTCGGTCGGAGGCAACGCTGTGACCACTACCTCCAGCGGTCCACGCGAAGAGGGAGAGGCGGCACAGCCGATCATCCGGATGAAGGGCGGCGCGCCGTCTGGTGGCCCGGAGACCCTCCGCTTCGTAGTCGGGCAGAGGGTCAGATTCACCGTGGTTCCCGACGGTTCGGTGGAGGAGATCCACGTCCACGGCTACGACCTTTCCAAGCAGGCAGTCGGGGCAAAACCAGTCGAGTTCTCCTTCCTGGCGGACCTCGAGGGCTCTTACGAGATCGAGGCGCATACGACCGATGGCGCAAACGTGTTGGTCGCAACCCTCGAGGTGAGGCCGGCCTGACCG